>JAYEFS010000466.1:0-7121 GCA_034658695.1 Methanobacteriota archaeon
TTGTGAAACGCGCCGTATTCAGCGCGCCACTTATCTATTGTCCATTGAGGACGGGGTGACAAAAAGGAACAAAAATGGCAAGGTTTTGGGATGTGGAACTCACCCGAATATGGAGAGTTTTCATCAGCCCAGTGTTAATCTGTGGCTAACAGTTTTATTTTCCACTGATTAAAACAGATTAACGGTGTAAATTACTTTTCAGATCGATCGTGCCCCGTTCTGTCAGTTGTGCTTACGTACGACAATCCAATGTACCCGGAAAATAGTAAAAAGTCTCCAATATTAAGTAAGTACGTCTGAGTGGGTGGATCGGGCATTATCAGAATTGCCACCGCAACAGCGAGCCCCCCGCATCTGACGCAAAGATCGGCAGATCCCAGTTCTGCACGACCCGCCTCCTGTCCGCGACGACCTCGATCTCGCGTACCGGATCGTATCCGTGCTTCGCATACTCTGTCCTGTGCACCAGAACGCCCCGTCTCTGCCACGCCGGAACACTGTTGAGGTTAATTCCGTTCCGGAAGCAGAGTTCGTGGATATCGGGCGCACGCATCCCGCGCATTCTTGATGCGGCATCTTCTCCGGATATTCCGAGCGAACGCAGCGTGTAGTATCCGTAGCCATTGATGCAGTTCCGCCACGCTTCCCTCTGCCGCCAAATCAGATAATCGGCGATCTCCGAAGGATGCAGCGGTATCGCTCTTCCATCGAATGCGATCTGTGATATCTCAAGAGAACGTGCGACAACACCGGTTATGTAACTCGATACGACCGAGACGAGCTTCTCGACCCTGCCATCAAACGGCAGAACCTGATCTGTGAAGAGAAGGTTGATCTCGTCAGAAAAGGTGTAGGCAATCATCGGATGCAGCCCACTCTCCTTCATGAGCGACTCTGCCGCAGTCGCAGTCGCAGATGCGAATCGGTGGTCAAATGGCTTCTCAAACCCGTGCCTATGGAGCACGCTCTTAAAACTCCTGCCATCCACCCGGATTATGACCGGCGGAAGTACCCTCAGACTCGCATATATCTCGTGGTTCCTGAAGTCACGCACTCTCATTGTTATTCTTTATCAACCGATTGACCTGCTTCACGATGACAACATCACCTATCGCAAGCACCCATCGATACGGCAGAATAACCCCCTCCCGGTTCACATCGAACATCTCGCGGTTGATCTTGGTGAGCGCAAGACCGGTCACCTTCCTGTCCGCCGCTTCTATCACGACATCGTTCACATTTCCCACATACAACCCCTTGTCGGTGTACACATTGAGCCCGAATAGTGATGTTAGTTCCGTGTGCATTCAATCCCTCTTACGATGGTACTCATTTGAGATACTAAATGTACTAAAAGGATATATACTTTATTGCGTGATATCCAGAATAGTGGAGCGACAATGAAAACATCGATTCAGATCGGGACTGTAATGGGCATACCGATTAAGATTCACATCTCGTTTTTACTGGTTCTCACACTATTCCCAATCCTCTTTGCAATGGAGAATGGGGACAATGTCTTTGGGTTTGCTTATGTCGCATCCACCCCGCTCAGGTACGCTCTCTCGATGGTTTTGACCATTCTGTTGTTCACATGCGTGCTCCTGCACGAACTCGGGCACTCGTGGGTTGCAAAGCGATACGGGATTGCGATACGCAGTATCACGCTGATGATTCTTGGCGGAATCGCAGCGATGGATGATATCCCTCGCGATCCGCGCGCCGAGATGCGGATATCGATAGCCGGTCCGGCGGTGTCACTGGGAATTGCAGCATTCTGTTCGATCGCATATCTCGGGCTTCATACTATAACGCAGACACCAGTTCTTTCACATATCACCCACCTTGTATGGTCGCTTGCGTACATCAACATTACATTATTCACTTTCAATCTGATTCCGGCATTCCCTATGGATGGTGGGCGGGTGCTCCGGGCATGGTACGCGGGACATGCCCCCTACCTCAGAGCAACCAGAAAGGCTGTGTACATCGGAAAGATGATTGCAATCGTGATGGGGGTATTTGGGCTGCTTGTCCGCTCCCCTTTTCTCATCCTGATCGCTTTCTTCGTCTATATCGGGGCATCAGAGGAGGAGAGGTTCACAGAGGTCTCGGTAACGCTTGAGGGAATCAAGGTCAGCGACATCATGACTCGCAATATCACCCAGGTTCCGGAGACTATGACGATCTCAGAGGTCATTCGACTGATGTTTGAGGAGAAGCATGTCGGATATCCGGTGATCGATCAGTTTACCAGGAATGTGGTCGGGATCGTGACGTTCGCCGACATCAAGAATGTTCCGATGAGCGAGCATGAAACCGTTCTGGTGAGGGATGTCATGACTACGGATCTGATCTTCGTTTCGGGGGCTGCCGACGCCGTGGATGCGCTCAAGACAATGTCCGCGCAGAAGATCGGGCGGCTGCTGGTGCGGGATGGGAATGCTATTGCGGGCATCGTCTCCAGAACCGATCTGATGCGGTCAATCGAGGTGCTTGGATACAGTGAGAGGTAACAATAGCATGATAGGCTCCCAACACGCCCAAACCCCACACACTCAACATACCCCGCACGTCCCGACTCCACATATCCCGCACATCTCATTCGATGTGGTCATAGTCAGATATGACGAGATCGCACTCAAGAGTCCACCTGTTCGGAGGCGATTCGAGAGGATATTCATTGATAGAATCAAAACATCACTCTTACGGCATGAAATAACTTATTCAGGGATAACAGAGGAGTGGGGCAGGATATTCGTGCATGCAAGCGGCAAAGATGCTGAAGACGCTGCGGATGTGATCGCCCGCGTATTTGGCGCAGCATCGGCAAGTCCCGCAGTCACAACCGATGCGACGATTGAGAGTGCAGCAACGACTGCTTGCGAGATTGCAATCGCCCGAAACCACGTGCCACACGCGACCTTCGCAATCCGAGCCTCCAGAGCCGGAATTCATGACTTCACGTCCATCGATGTCGCGATAGCCTGTGGGGACGCTGTCTGCGAGCGCACAGCGATGCAGGTAAACCTCACGAGCCCGGAGATTGAGATATTTGTTGATATGCGGGAGAAGCATGCGTATGTCTACACAGAACGCTCCCCCGGCGTTGGCGGGCTCCCGTATGGCAGCCAGGCGCGTATGATCGCGCTGATATCGGGCGGAATCGATTCGCCGGTTGCTGCGTGGATGATGATGAAGCGGGGCGTCGAGGTAATCCCGGTCTGCTGCGATCTCGAGGAGTTTTCTGACCAAAAATCCGTAAAACAGGCAGAAGAGAACATAAAGAAGCTGTGGGAATGGAGTTTCTCCGATATGACCGCGTACAGAGTCCCGTATGGCGCATGCCTGCGTGAGATAATCGAGCGCTCTGATCCGCGCATGACATGTCTTCTCTGCAAGCGGATGATGTACCGGATCGGTGAGGCGATCGCAGAGAAGGAGGGTGCATGCGGAGTGATCACCGGATGCTCGCTCGGGCAGGTCGCATCCCAGACCGCGGAGAATCTGCTTGCAGAGATGCACGGACTCGATATCCCGATCTACCATCCGCTGATCGGGCTTGATAAGCGAGAGATCATCGATCGCGCGATTGCGATCGGCACATTCCCGCGGGAAAAGCCTGAAATTGAGTGCGCGGCTGTCCCCAATCACCCGAAGACCGCCGCAACGGCAGAACTTGTGCAAAAGAACGAGGATAAAATCGATGTTTCCGGTATCGTCTCTGCTGCACTCGCCGCTTCGAGTGTCACGCGTCTGCAAGGATAACATTCATATACCTGTCGCTTAATCTCATCATGTAATCTTCAAAGATCCTGGAATTGGAGTTGAAGACAATTTGTGGGCAGGCAAGCTGGCGGCAGAGTTCGTGCCCAAAGCTCATGCCTGAGATATAATTCTACGGAGGAGACCATGAAAACAGAATACATAATCTGCTGCGTGCTGATCATGCTTGTAGCGTTCAGCGCGTCAGCATCGGCAGACTACAACATAACCCGCGGTGATGTGAACAATGATAGTATAATCACTGCGGCAGACTCACTCCTTGCGCTGCAGATGGCGGTCGGGGGCATGCATCCGGATGTCGAGAGGGCGGATGTGAATTACGACGGCACGGTAAGCTCGCTCGATTCTTTGATGATACTCATGATGGCGCAGGAAGCAGGACACGAGGTGGGGGGTAACCCGAAGTCCGCATTCACTGCATACTACACTCCTGCAAACATCACGGTAGACCCCAATGTCCCCCCTTACCAGTTACCGCTGGATCTGAGCGATGTCTCAAATATATGGAATATGACATCCGAGTTCGGATTGAACGAACCGGAAAATGAACTCTTAAGGGCTAACGGGTTTGTAATAATGAATTACCTGGATGTGGATGACATTACAGCCCCTTACGAGGACATGAAGGACCGCAACGTTCCCATATTCGTTACATCAGATACCCTGCTCCATCTTTATCACATCCAGTTTGACGAGATCCTCAAGGGCGTCGAGGAGCGGGAGTTCTTTGGTGCGCTTCTCGATATGAGTGCGGCGATGCTTGAACGATCCGGGCAGGACTATGATAACTATGACAACGTAACAGACCCGGAGATTACGGAAGCGGCAAGGAGAAACGTTGCATACTTCGCAGTCGCCTTAACACTTCTCCAGACGCCAACTGTTGGGTACAACGGGACTGAAGATATTAGAGAGATCGAGTTTGCGGTACCTGATTATGTGCGAAGCGAGGTTGATTGCGAGATTGCGAATATAGAAAGCCATGAGGGTTTCGCCGCAAGTTCCATATTCAATTCAGACCCGAATCTGTCATGTGATGATGCATGCTGTTACTGCGAGGATTACTCGCAATACGTTCCAAGAGGGCATTACACACGTAGCGAAAAGCTGAAGAGATACTTCAAGGCGATGATGTGGTACGGGCGGATGGCATTTCTTTTGAAGGGCGGGAACAGAACTGAGTGCGGCGAAATCGAGCCCCCGTTGATAACCGAAGTGGATGCAAGACTCGCAACGATTCAGGCATCGTTGATCGCATCAGAGCTTCCGGACACCTCCGCCGGGGACAAAACCGCGCAGGAACACTGGAACCGGATATATTCGGTCACATCCTTCTTTGTTGGAACCGCTGATGATCTAACGCCGTATGAATACCAGCGCGCAATCGCAGAGGTATTTGGTTCGGATTTCGATCCCACGGAACTGGCAGACGACGGGAAACTACTGGAGCTCAAAGTAGAATTAGCCGGAATGAGGAGTCCTGCTATATACGGAGGCTCCGGTGTCTGTGTGATCGATCTGCCGTTCACGAGGACGAAACTATATGAATGCCTGGACAAAACGAAAGGTTTCAGGTTCATGGGGCAGAGGTTCATTCCTGATGCGTATATGTTCCAACAACTGGTCTTCCCGGCGGTCGGGATGTATGCGGGCAATGATACGCCGTTTACGATGTGTGTCACGGACGGGGGGCTCGCGAGATGTTTCCCGAGAGGTCTGGATGTTATGGCGGTTCTTGGTTCCGGATGTGCCGAGGCTATCCTGCGGGAGGACGGTGATACCGAGTATGAAGACGTGAACACGAGTTATGATAAGCAATTGGAAGAGCTTAAAACAGAGTTTGCGGGTTTCAATACCGATGAATGGAATCGGAATCTGTACTGGAGCTGGCTATACACCTTAAAGCCGTTGTTAAACGAGTTTGGAGATGGTTACCCGACATTCATGCAGACAGAAGCGTGGCAGAAGAAGGAGTTGCAGACGTCGCTTGCCTCATGGGCCGAACTCAGGCACGACACCATACTGTATGCCAAGCAGAGTTACACTCCTGCGCCAACCGGTATGCCGCCATCGCCGGTAATGGGATACGTAGAACCTGTTCCGGAATTCTATTGCCGTCTGTTGAGCTTAACAGAGATGACAGACGCTGGGCTTACTGACCTCAATGTCCTGAATGTGACCGAGAAGGAACGATTGCAGAGTCTGGAGTACGTCCTGAACCGATTGATCAACATATCAGTCGATCAACTTGAGAACAGGGCGTTAACGGAGGACGATTACGAATTCATAAACGACTTTGGGCAGCATCTGGATTATGTTGTAACCGGCGTGAATGATGCGGGCAAGGAGACGACGATCGTTGCGGATGTGCATACCGATTGTAACACGGAAATGGTTCTGGAGGAAGGCGTTGGTTATGTGAAGTTGATTCTGGTTGCATATCGTGTTCCCGACGGCAGGATTCTCATGGGCGCAGGTCCGATCTTCAGCTATTACGAGTTCAAGCATCCGATGGACGATCGGTTGACGGATGAGGCGTGGAAAGAGATGCTACGGGATAATCCACCTGATGCGCCCGGATGGGTTAAAGGGATCATGGTCTCTGAGTGAATTCCACAACAACGCCTGAGACTCGTTATTATCTTCCGTAATTGGGTTTTGGAAAACCACAGAGAACACGTAGCCACAGAGAAAACAGCAACTCTCTGTGCCCTCCGCGTCCTCTGTGGTTAATCTCCTTTGCCACAACCCAATCTTACCCGGAAGGTATGTGTTTAGCTGAGGCGAAAAAACCACGAAATTTGCTAATTCCGATGGTTTCTGTGGTCGATGGCAGTAGCCCTCAAGTGTGTAGTAATCGCGGTTGCCAACATCATACCTTTGCGTCTCCGCGCCTTTGCGTTAAACTATAAAATGATAACGCAAAGGCGCAAAGGCGCGGAGACGGAAAGATTAAATAAACCTCTTGATCGGCTATCCTGTTGTATATGCCTCGGTCTTGTGTGTTCATGGTCAAATTGGCAATTACAAAAATCGCAGTTTATGCCGGTGGTGAGTATGGCTAAATACGTACGCCTCTTGCAATCGAAAGAATTATGTGCGGCAAAAACCTTTAACGGGTAGATGACGGAGAATCAAATATGAAGAAATGGCAGCGTGATTACGGGCTGGCAACGAGGATGTTTCTGACCATGTTTATGTTGTTTGTGGTCTACATCGTATTCATAGGGGCACTATCGTACGCAGGGTTCGGCGTCGTTCCGATCATGCTCTTTGCAGGAATCATGCTCTTTGCACAGTACTACTACTCTGACAAGATGGTCTTGATGAGCACA
>JAYEFS010000467.1:0-1543 GCA_034658695.1 Methanobacteriota archaeon
ATAAATAATTGGGTCTCCGCTGGGTTGCATGGGTATCACCATATCAATAACATAGACTGACCGTCGATTGCAGGACAGACGTATCGAGTGCAGAGCATTCGCTGTTATCGAACTGTTCAAGATTGCATCTCCCCACTGAACCCTACACAACCCGGTCCATCTCTCCGATGTCGACCAGTTCGGAGAGCGGATACGTGCGTATCGGTATGCCCTGCCCCTGCACAATCGCTGTTGGGTTCGTGCCTCCGATCGCAACGATCCCTATATGATCGCGCTCTATCGGGATTCCCAGAACATCGGTGTTCGGCTCACCAACAAAGAGCACACCGTCGAAACCCGCTGACCTCAGGTTCTCGAGCACAGTCTCAACCCTTGTTCGCGCATAAATCGGCACAACCCGCAGATTCGCAAGAATGCTCCCTGTGCCGGTCGTGACTGCGTCCATGACCGAAGCTATGTCCTGCGACATCAGCACATCGATCGGGTCGATCGTGCTGCCCTGATATGTGACAATCTCGGTAAAGCGCACCGGAACGCCCTTCTTGATCTGCACAATTCCGCCTAAAATGGGGCGCACCGGAACACCAGCTTTCAGGAGGACGCCGTCGATTGTGATGCTGCATGGTGTCAGGATTGCGCATTCATCAACTGTTGTCGTAACTCCTCCGAACGACGATTTGGAGCCAATCACTTTGATGTATGAACCAACGGCAATCCCGGTGCGAATCGCATCCTTGAAGATGCCCAGCACCTCATCCCGATCGGATTCGGATATAAAGGACGCGTTGGTCGCAATTGTGCCGCTTCCCTTGACCGGATCAAAGGTCACTTGATGCATCATGTTATTGATCCGCGAAATCGAGAATATGATGGGTACGTCCCCTGCTGACTGTGGTGGGGTGATTGTTGTCCGGCTCATACTCTCAAGACTTTCGGCTCGCATATTTATAGTGTTTCCGTCACCGGGACTGTCATGTTTGTGGTGTTCGAGTCATTTTCCTCTGGGTGTTGCGGTCGGATCGGATATCTTGAATGGATCTTGTGTATAAGCAAACGACCTTTAATCTGGAGACTTTTTAGTATCTCCCGGGATGGGTTCGGAAAACCTGATTCGGATGGATTCTGTGGTTTCCAATCTTTGCGCCTTTGCGTCATCGCGTCTTTGCGTTCCTCTGATATAACGCAATGTCGCAAAGTCGCAGAGACGCAAAGTTGAGAGAGATGCGCCCGCGTTTTTTGCATACGCGAGGGAGCTATCGTTAGCGACCACAGAAAACGTCAGAACCAGCGGAAAACCACAGAGCGCATAGAGGACACGGAGAAAAAAGCAACGCTCTGTACCCCTCCGCGTCCTCTGTGGTTAATCTTCTTTGCCATAACCCGAGTCCATCTGGAAGAAATTAAAAAACCACACATATACCTGAGTTTGAAAGTTACGCAAAAACGAAGGCTTCGCCACTCGTTTTTTGTTGCCACCAACAGATTTTAATTCTTTGACAATCTTCTTCTCGAGATATGGCTTGATTTCTCTGATAGCGGCAGT
>JAYEFS010000468.1:0-7084 GCA_034658695.1 Methanobacteriota archaeon
TTGGGTCTGGTTTTTGCGGTAGCAATTTTAATGTTTCGCGAACATATCAGCTACCTATAATGTGTGTGCTAAGGTTCTGAACGCTAAAAGCCGGGTTATACCAACGAACGGGGTGGCGAAGGTATTGTAAGGAAATCAACCTTTCTATTTCAGTTGCGGGAGAGGGGGATGCGTTTATACTTTCCTATACGTTGAAAAAGCGCAGGTTGTGGCGGCGTGAAGTATATACATCTATCCGGCGTACCCTGACATCCCCCATCTCACTATTCCTTCGGAGATTATGGCTGCCGCGGCGAGAGTATGCACCCAATCACTGAAAAGAGGTGCAATCGGCGCACGACCCCAATTGCCACGTCATGCATCCGCGAGTGTGGGTGTAATCGGTTAGCTTTATTATCACATCCGATAACACTATTTTGTGGAATATGGGTACATGGGCAGATCGCAAGCAAAGCCATGCGCCCATCTAGCTCGCACCCGCGAAAGACATGCAAAGGGGACGCGGAGTCTATGCGCGAACATCATAACACACAAAAAAATTATCCGGGTTGCTGTAAAGCCATGACAACGTTCAGATACCTGATACTCTGCATTCTGCTGCTCGCCCAACTCCCGCAGGCAGGAGCGGACTACAAATTCGATGGCAGCCCCATCGTCCCTGTGAAACACGGCACCGTCTCCGGTGGAATCTATGTGGACGGCGGGCACGGCTGCGTGGATGAGATGCCCTACACCCAGAGCTTCAACGTGCCCGGTAACGTGGTCTATGCCCGCATATATGTCGGTATCTGGGGCGGAAACCCGGATTACACCGGAACGGTCGAGACCACGGTCAATGGGCAGACGCTCGGGACGTTGAATCTTGCTGGGAAGGCAGACACCAACCCAAACGTGATGTGCACAGGTTACGGGGTCTACCTTGTGACGTACAACGTCTCACAATCGTATCTTGCAGCGGGAACCAACACCGTGACAGTTACCACCGCGGGCGACATCGATGGCAGGCTCTACGGAATCACGCTTGTTGCGGTCTATGAAAGTGGAAACGGAAACGGGGGCGAGGGTATACCAGAAGTCGAATATTGGATCAATGATGGACACGAGAACCTGAACCACAAGGCGCCGCACGATTCCTGCACCACTTCGTTCTCCGCCGCAACGTCCACATACCCAAATACAAGCCTGTTTGTCGGGTATCTGTGCGGAAGCGCTGGAGAGAAAGATTATCTCTACATGAATGGGGATCAGGTCGGGGGCAACGATGTGGCGGACAGCATGGGCGACACTGCTTACAACTTCGATCTCAAGACATTCGATGTCGCTTCCCACTTTGACCGGTCAGGAAATACCCTGTCATTCGAGAGAGGCGATGAAACAACGGTTCACCCGTTCGTTGCGGTGCTTGCGCTGCAGAGCGGCACGACGCCAACACCAACACCTCCGCCTGATGACACAAAGCCTGATCTGGTGATTGCAAAGATCGAGACGCGCCCCCGGGTCTTTGCGGAGAAGGAGAACACAATTACGGTTGTCGTCCGAAATCAGGGCGATTATGATGTGGTGGATGCGTTTACTGTCGAGCTGACCGCAGACGTAATCCCAATTGGGTCGGTTCGCATCCCTGACCTTGGAGCAGGCGAGAATGAGACCGCAGAGTTCGTCTGGAATCCGGATGAGACGATTCGGTACACGCTGAAAGCAAAAGCGGATGTGAATAACGTGATCGATGAGTCGGATGAGGCGAACAACGAGGACATTCTTGCTGTGGATGTGGTTGAGAGGATGGGGTACTATGGCGATGACTTGATCGAGACGTTTGAGCATGGCACAATCAACGGCAGTGTCGCATGCACCATCGGAAACAGCAGCTACTCGGGCGAGATGAGTCCTGATGATGAGCATGCAGTCGAGTGCAACCTGACGCTCCCTCTCAATGCGACCGTTGTTGCCGCACGGCTGTATGTGTACTGGACATGGGGGAAAGAGGGAACCACTGGCAGGGATGCCTATGTTGAGGTCACCTTCGACGGTCGCACGATACCTGCGGACAACAGGTACACCGATCGGAAGGGCTATGATCCATACGATTATCCAAGCGGCACATATTGCTACAATGTGACAGATTACATCGAGGATGGAAACGGCAGCATGATCAATTATACCGCGGTTGTGAAGAATACCGGCACGGGCTATGCAAAGTTTGCGATCTCGGGGGTCAATCTCCTGGTGGTCTACGAGGACATGAAGGAGCCGGAGATTGAGTACTGGATAAACGAGGGCTGTGATATCATCTATTCTTATGATGCTGACGAGATAACCCCGGAGGATGCGACGACGAGGATCACGTTCCAGGGTGCGATCGACCTCGCAGAGGTTCAGAGGGCAACGCTCACAACGTTTGTTGCAGGCGGAAATGAGGGTGGCAATGAACTCGGATTCAACAGCGAGGTGTGGGATAAGGTATACAACGGCGACCCTTATGACGATCTTGCAATCGATGAGCGTTGTGTGACCGACCATCTGAATGCAAGCTTAAATTACGCAACAATCTCAGAGATTGATGACCACGGCATGGTTCCGAGTACTGCTGTTCTCGTCCTTGAGCGTGGACAGAGGGTGCCGGAGCTGGACGATGTCCCGATCGCAGTGGGCGAGATCACTGACATGGGCATACATTACATCTCGGAGGACACCTTTGGCGCAGTCTACGGAACACTCAGGTTCGCAATCCGGGATCGGTTCGACCGGATCGTCGGATACCGGGAAGCAGCAGATGTCGTGATCTGTGCGGCGCTTGAAGATTGCGATCCGGATTACGATTTCTGGCTGAATGTCACCGCGACCGGGAACCCCACACGAACGCTGAGAATATTCACTGATCCCTACAACAATGAGACACAGGAGTATGTGACCGAGATCTGCTTCTGCGATGAGGACTGCGATTGCACGTTTGATGATAACGAGACTGCGGTTTACCGGACCACCACCAGTTACGATGGCACGTTTGCGCTGCGGCTGGATAAGGGGATGTATAGCGTCTATGCCAGATACTGACACTGACCGGTGGAAGATTGTGTCGATTATTGTGGTCATGGTTGCGTTAATTTCAATTATGTTGAATGTATATTTTTATCTCTCGGATAATTCTGAAATGCCGTCCTGTGCCGATGCTGATGCAAACAATTCCAACATGTCGAATATGTCAAATCTTTCGGACGAAAACGGGACGCGGATGCACAAGATCGCTGTTGTGGCGGTAACAGCGGGTGGCACAACCGAGATTGATTGAAGATGCGTCCGCGAGAGGGTAACACTATGCGGTCTTGGATCAAAATTCCGGTTTTTCAAAATAGTCTCTAAAGTAATGGAGTACTCTTTTTATCCAATCTCAACATGTTTAAAAGTTAGCGACGCATATTTCTCAATTATATAATTGTCAGTCATGCCAGCTAAATAATCCCAAACGGCAAACTTTATTGGGAGATCCTTCATTCCGGTCTCATGTCCTTTTTGTGATTTTGTATAGTCCCGAAACCTTTGACTTTATATACCCATCATCTCCACATGGGGCGACGAAATAAAGTCATAAAGTTGACAGACAAGAAAATACGGTACATAATTCGTAACTACTCACCCCCTCTAATCGGGGATACCGATAGCGAAAAGTTGTTTGCCTGCTTTTTGAGAAGCATTGACCGCCGCAGTCTTCCGCAGTCGATTTCACCAAATCACAAGACCGAACAGCAGCAAATTTTAGATTACAAGCAAAGCCTCTTGATAGTGTTTCAATGGGGGTGAGTAGTTACTATTTAACTCGATCTTCTCTGATAATATAATCATTATGACCGCTATATTCTATATCGCGAGATTTTTGAGCCATCCTCCATATTTGGTCGTTTATTTTTAAAATTTCATCTAAAGCAAGTTTTTTTTATCATTTACTAATCATATATTACTTATGTTATTTATACATACCTTATAATATCCCCCCCCAAAGCGAAGTTACGCTGTTGCACGTGGCGAAGAGGATCAAGAATGAGTAGTTATAGTGTCAAAGATGCGCTCAATCTCCCCCTCCCGGAAAAACGCACAACAAAGGATGACGTGCAGCCACTAATCGAGGCGCATCACCATGCCTGCATGGCAGAAGAGTATGACAGAGCCGTAGACATCATCTTTGACTATAATTTACACGAAGACCTTGACCGGTGGGGAAACTCCAGCACACTTGTTGACCTGTATGCTGGAGTGCTGCCGAAAGACTTGAGAGACGAACCGCTGCTGGGCAGTCTGAAGACTCACGGCGCTGTTCTCGAAAATCTCGGGAATGCATACAGCGCTCTCGGGCAGGTCGAGAAAGCGATCGGGTACTATGAGGCTGCGCTTGTGATCTCAAGGGAGATTGGGGATCGGCGTGGTGAAGGAAATCACCTCGGAAATCTCGGGAATGCATACAGCGATCTCGGAGAGGTCGAGAGAGCGATTGAGTACTACGAAGATTCACTTACAATCGGAAGAGAGATAAAAGACCCGAGAATAATTGATTTCTGCAAGAAAAACCTCGAATCACTGAAGAATCCACAGTAATTGAAAATAGCCATCCGCCAGGATCCCGCTGTGAAAAATACCGACATCAGGAGAAGTGGGGCATCTCCCCCCGTAAATCGCTCATAAAAGCATTCCGGAGGGGTGTCCGCCATATAGTTATGCAGGCGGTGCAGGTTCACAGAAACTCCATTCCCGCATTCGAATAGAGCGTGCGTGTGTTGCGCTGATCATTGACCTTCTTGAAGTGGAGACTTATCGTGTTGTGCGTGATCACACTTGCTATCAGAACCCCAGCCATGAACGATTCCTGATCATATCGTCCCTGACATGTCTGAATCACGTCTGTGAGACTGCTCATCTCGGTCTCGCTCATCCAGACCAGCATCTTCTTGTTCAGTTCCAGCAGTTCGTCTTTTGACATGCCCGATTCGGTAGCAATGGCGTATATCACGGCTGGTTGGATCTTCTTCAGTTCATCAATTTCGTTGTGGTTCATTATATTCACCTCTTCTTCTGGGTCACATCGGTGCGACGTGTATAATGCATCGTTACTTTGGTGTATATAAAGGTATCGATTTTTCATTAAAACTGATAGTATCATGATAAATTGACACACACCGGAATCTACCGGTGCCCACATAAAGTTTTATCTCCAGTCAGACCAAGTACGAAATAATGCATGAATCGCTGATCGTGGAGGAGTTTGCGAACGCAGGATATCAGATCAGTCCGGATGCGATCGCGCTGATCGGCGCCTGCCAATCGCCGTCTGCCGCAATGGAACAGGTGCTGCAATCGCTGGACGACTCAGTGCTTGTGGTCTCAAAGGAGCACCTCAAACTAACCGCAATCGCAGGTTGCGGTGATGGCAGTCGGCGTCTTGACCCGCATCCTGAACCGCCGGCAGTGAACATACTCTGCGACATCAGCAACGAATCGACGTGCGTTGGCGAGTATCAGGAGTTTGTGCGCTACTTCCGCGATCGTTACACGCGCCTGAGCGGGATTATCAGGGGGCGGGTTGCAGCGCGCCCGATCGAATCGCTGCGCGCAGGAAGGGGACGCACAGGCAGGGGGTACGACAGCGTCTCAATCATCGGCATGGTCTCCAGCATCAGAACAACATCGAACGGCAACAAAATGGTGCAATTGGAGGATCCGACCGGCTCGTTCGCTGTGCTTGCCCGTCCCGCGGATCGCGATATATGGGAGACCGCCTGCGCAATTGTCCAGGATGAGGTGATCGGAGTCACTGGCTCGCTCATAGGAGACGGTAAAATGCTGATCGTGAGTGATATCGTGCTTCCGGATATCCCCCACCATCGCAACCAGATGCTCCCGGGTAGCGGTAACGGAAATGGGAACGGAATCAAAACTGGAAATGGGAACTGGAAGGGAAATGGAAACGGGAACGGGAACGGTAATGGATATGGACTCAAAACCGGGAGCGTGGGGGGAAACGGGAATGGAAGCGGAACCGGGGCTGGTGAGAGTGACTGTGCAGTCCTGATCTCGGATGTGCACATCGGAAGCAACACATTTCTGGACGATGCGTTTTCCAATTTCATTGACTGGCTCGGCGATTGCCCTGAACCGGTGCGTTATCTGATAATTGCAGGCGATATGGTGGACGGAATCGGCGTGTATCCGGGTCAGGAGCAGGAACTGGAGATACCCGATGTATACGATCAGTACAGGTGCGCAGCAGAGTATCTCACTCGAGTCCCGAAGGGGATCAGAATCGTGATCGCGCCGGGCAACCACGATGCGGTGCGACAGGCGGAACCGCAGCCCGCGCTCCCCGAGATAATCAGATCGATGTTTCGTGATGACACAATCTTCATAGGCAACCCGGCATTAATCGAGATTGCTGGCGTGCGCATCCTGGTATACCACGGGCGGTCGATGGATGACCTGATCGCAACCATACCGAAGATGAGTTACCAGCACCCGGAGCGGGTCATGGTCGAGATGCTCAAGCGCAGGCATCTTGCGCCCATGTACGGCGGCAGGGTGTCCATTGCGCCCGAAACACAGGATCATTTCGTAATCGACCAGATACCACACATCCTGCACTGCGGACACGTGCACACCGTGGGACTCGACCATTACAGGGGCGTAACCGTGGTTAATTCCGGAACATGGCAGTCACAGACCGATTTTCAGAAGCGGATGAACCTTGATCCGGTGCCGGCGCATGCTGCTATTGTGAATCTCGCAACGCTTGCTACGAAGATGGTCAAGTTCGCCTGATGTTGTGTGTTGTTGCGCCGGCTGATGTCTCGGAAGCGATGTCAGCTCTTTATTGACCGATCCGGAAAATAGATCGTGAGACGCTCCCGATTCTGATGTTTTCTGTGGTCGCTATCGGCAGCCTTCGCGTGTGTGGGGTCGCGGGCACCTCTCTGTGTCTCTGCGCCTTTGCGTTAAATCAGAGAAACGCCAAGACGCCAAGACGCGAAGGATGAATAAGTCTCTTCCGACATCTTTTGAAAACCACAGAATCCACCAGAGTCAGGATTTTTGTTCTTTGCGT
>JAYEFS010000469.1:0-7060 GCA_034658695.1 Methanobacteriota archaeon
GAAACGCGCCGTATTCAGCGCGCCACTTATCTATTGTCCATTGAGGACGGGGTGACAAAAAGGAACAAAAATGGCAAGGTTTTGGGATGTGGAACTCACCCGAATATGGAGAGTTTTCATCACCCCCGCAAAGTCGTCAGCACACAATTCAGGTGATTCTCACCCTTTCCGCAGCCTCTTAATCTCCCGCAGCCTCCGCACGGCAACCTCGCCTAAGAAGATTAACATCGCAGCAAGTAAAAACGGCATCCGCAGATCTTCGGGCTCCTGGACGATGCGCGTGGATCGTTCCCTCAGGTTGTTTAGCAGCGGCAGGGTCTCATCCTCGGCATAAACGCCCCCTCCGAGCAGTTCGATTACAGAGAGATCCGCGCCCACATCTCGAAACTCCACAGGATAGTTCACAGCGATCATATAGTCGGAGATGTCCAGGAATCCTGGTGACTCGGTCTGAACCGAGGTCTGGTATTTGTCCTCCGCAATCTGCGAGAGCTCAAGTTTCTTCCCATCCATTGTTATACTCGGGATCGTGTCTGATCTGACATTGATCACCGCGGGATCGCCGAGATGGACATCGTCGCCGGTGATCACGATCGCATCGTTTCTTCTCGGATCGCTGACCGCCCAGTTAACCATTCTAGAGATCAATTGCGCATTTTCGCCGCTGTAGAGCGCGCCGCCCCATTTTGAACCGTCGTCGGTGCTGAACGAGACTACGTGCCCCATGCCGAGCCTCCACGCCGTTGTGACCGGCTTTGCCGCACCGGTTGTGACAAGCGTCTGCGCACCGGTCTTTGGGGTGACCTTGTTGTAACCGGTGATTGATCCCGAGAGCTTGAGCCCATCGGTTATGAAATGATTCAGGTTCAGAACGCTGACCGGATAGTCTCCTATTGTTGTATCTTCGGGTTCCTCTGGCTTATCTCCAAAGATGATCTTTAATCGCTCGGACTCTGTCGGTCTGTAGTAGATTCCGCCGCCCGATTTAGCCAGCGACTGCATGAAACTCTCGTCTGTTGTCGTTCCAACGCCGACTGTGTATGTGATGATGCCTTCATCAGCCATGTCTTCTGCAATGCCAATACAGATATCAGCGCTGCTCGTCTGCCCGTCAGATATTACGATCACGTTCTTCGCACCCACATATCCCTTCAGCATATCCGATGCGGCAGTCAACGCCTTATCCGCGTGCGTTGTCCCGCCATGCTTCAATTTCTTGATAGTATCCTCGATTGTGCTCTTGTAGAGACCTCTTGTCAGCGGCGCAACAATGTGCGCATTCTGATTGAACGCGATGACGCCGATATTGTCGTTTGAACTGATTCCACGCAGAATGTTTACTGCCAATGCCTTTTCCGTACTCAGTGTGGTATCCCCCCCATAAGGCGTGCCAACGCTGCCCGAAATGTCTATTACGATCACCACACCAACATTATCACCCTCGCCGGTACTCTCTTTCGATTTTGTCGGAAGCAGCGTCTCGAATCCCAGAGGCGAGTCGTAGTACCCGCCCCGATCATACGCACGATCCCCACCGACAACGACCATTCCACCGCCATTCTGCAGATACGTCCTCAACCGTCCGATCTCTGCTTTGTCGAGGTCGTTTGCATGGAGATTGTCAAGAACCACGGCAAGATAGTCCGCCGGATCAAGCGATTCTCCGGAATTTACGGTTGTCGTGTCATAGAGTTCAGAGAGCGTCTGCGATAGCGGAGAACTCCGGTCAGTCACGAGGAGAATCTCCGGTTTCTGGACTACATAGACCGATTTGTAGAAGACATTGTTAATCTGCCTCAGATCTTCTCCCTCCGGTGTGATCTCCGCTGTTATGGCGTGCGACCCCAGTGTGTCGAATGTGTGTGGGATTGTGATGCTGTGCACCCGTTCAGTCTGAGAAACTTCCTGCTCCTCCACAACCACATCGTTGATCCGCACCGAGAGCTTGTATTTTGCACTCCCGCCCCCTTCCTCTGCTGCCTGCCGCACAACGACTGTGAACGTCTGCTCACTATCCACAATCACGTCCTTGCCCCCGAGAACCTCGACGCTGAGATCATTTTGCTGCGGCTCCACTTTAATTGCGCAGACCGTGGTGTTGATTCTGCCTGCAACAGCGATTGTGTCAGCCAGATCGAGCCCGTAGTTGTTGTTGCAATCGCTGACAAGCAGGACGTTGTCATTCCCCTGGGCAAACTCGGTCACTGCATCCCCGATCGCTGACCGATCCCCGGTGATTGCGTGAATTCGGGTGGGAGTGAGGCTCTTGAGCCGGTCATAGACCCGCTGCCCGGTATCGTTGTCGAAGAGCGCCATGCTCCCGGTGTGATCGTCGATTACGGTTATGCTCGGCGTTTCATCGAAGATCGTCTGCGTCGTAAGCTCGTAGGGCGATGCAAGCGCTATTATCAGGAGTATGAAGACTGCGGCTCTCGTGATTAACAGCCCTTTTCTGTGTCCTGCGTGAATCAGGTATGCTGCCGCCACAATCACAGGAATTGCCAGCAGCAAGACGTAGGGATGTGCTATGTACATAGGCGCATTTCAGTTGTTTGGTTGCGGTGTTAAAGGTATTGATTCGGAGAAACCGTATCCGACAAACCTCTGTTTTTCGCAATCCAGATTGGCAAGAACGAATCGATCCGACCTGGTGTACGCAAGTCTCTTCGAGCCGGAAAGCTTCAGAACACACTCGCTGCCGGGCTCAGCATGGTCTGAATCCGTCCAGACCACCTCGTCCGTCCCGCCCATCCCGTCCGTCCCTGCCACCGCAATCCCTTCGACGCGCACTGGCGTTGCCTGAAGTCCGGAAAAGAGGTGCAGCATGTCCCCAACCATGATACGCTGCGTGAAGCGTGAAATCGTGCAGTTCAGCGTAAAATCGGTGGCTACAACCCCGTCCCCATCCTCTGAGATCACATATCCCCGATCCACGTCCTTTGACTGGATGCTCTTCAGCGCAAGCCCAACCCGCGCCCCGGCAGGCGCACTCGTGACATTGACATCGTGCATCTGAATCGAGCGAATCTCAACCTGCTTCCCTGCCGGCTGCACGACCATCTTATCCTTTGCGCGAATCGTGCCCTCGGTTACCATGCCCAGAACCACGCAACCGATTCCGGTCACATTGAAGACATGATCGATTACAACACGCGGTGAAAAGTCGTTTAGTTCTGCAAGCTCGCTATCCACACGCTCGCTAATCGTTGCGATCATGCCTTTCATATCCTCAATTCCGTCAAACGTGGTTGTGGATACGTAGACATACTCCCAGTTCTCAAGAACAGTGCCAGCCGTAATCTTCTTAATAGTGTCCCTCAAAGAATCGAGCGCGTAAGGATATGTAGTGTCCGATTTACTCAGAACGACAATCCCGTGTCTGTAGCCGAGCGTGTCCAGTGCGACCATGCATTCGCCAGTGTATGCGTCGGGACCTTCTGGAGGGATGCAGAGAAGCGCGATGTCGGCGAGGTTGAGTGCTGTTACGAGGGGTTTTATCGACTTGGGGTAGCCTGTGGCATCGGTCGCCGTGAGAATGATTCCGCTTCTGGCGAAGTCGTACATAGTAACATCCGTTACGTTTCCTTTCTTGCCGAATTTCGATGCGAGAGTCGTTCTTCCGCTTCCCTGGCTTCCGATGATCGCTATCTTTGTCATGTCTCTTCACTTTTGCGGTATATGTTATGTAATCTTTCCGCAGGGTGTCTGAAAATCGTTTGGTTGCGGACGAAAAGTTAAATAGGCTGTGGTTTAAAGCAGTTGTTTGTAGACGACAGGGCTACATTCTCTGAAATAAGGTGTGCTATTCCGTAAATTACAATCGGGAACAAATCAGGAGAGTAAATATGTCAGAAGAATTCATTGTCGCTGAAGATCTCGATCTTGCGTGGAGCAACTTCGACCCGTTTTATCCGCTGCCAGCCGGGTGTCCGTTTCATGTAGAGCCAGCTGGTAAACCCCTGAACAGGCTGATCAATGCTCTTCTGCGTACACATAGGCAGCCACCCAAATACTTTTTCTCAGGTCACCAGGGGTGCGGCAAGTCAACCGAGCTCAACAGACTTGCTGCCAATGATGGGATCAAACAAAAATTCTTTGTTGTGAAGTACTCGGTGAGAGATGTCTGTGATATAAATAATCTCAACTACGTTGATGTGCTATTCTCGATAGGTGCACAGTTGTATCTCCAGTATGTGGATTCTGGACGGGAATTGAGACCGGAGCTTATAGAGGATCTTGAAGCATGGAGAGATAGCATAGTCGAGCGGGTCAGTGAAGAAGAGAGTTCCTTTGAGACATCGGTTGGGGGCGGGATACAGGGATTTTTCTTTTCAATGCTGGCAAAGATCAGTGCAGAAGATACCACCAGGGAAACCATCAGAGAAGTGATTGAACCCAGACTATCTGAACTGATCGACAAAATAAATTCAATCATAGCGGATATCGAGGGCAGAGAGGACAAGAGCGTTCTGGTCATAATCGATGATCTGGATAAACCAAGTTTGGAGCAGGCAACAGAGATCTTTTACAATAACCAGACAGCGATCACCCAACCGGTGTGCCATATAGTTTATACGGTCCCGATTTCGATGTTCTTCGCTCAGGAATTCATTGCGATATGGGATCGCAAGTTTTCCCTCCCAAATATCAAGTTACATGCCAATAACGATAGAACAAACAGATACGAACCTGGATACGATCTGCTGAAGACATTCATCTTCAAAAGAATGAAGGAAGACTTAATCGAATCTGGTGCAGTTGATTTAGCTATTAAAATGGGTGCAGGTGTCTTCAGAGAGACTGCACGCATCATGCAGATCGCAGCCGACAGCGCAATAGAACGCGACAGAGATCACATAGTAAAAGAGGATGTAGAAAGGGCAGGACAGGAGAGACGAAGTGATTTTAAGCGAATTTTAGAGACTGCTGACTACGATCGCCTTGAAGAAGTCTACAAGAACAACAATATACGGGGAATAGATAAGATCGGTCATTTGCTGCACAATCTGAGCGTTCTGGAGTATGAGAATGACGAAAACTGGTGTGACATACATCCCACACTTGAGAACGTTTTAGATGTATGATCGAAGCGAAAGATGCGGATACTCTCGACACGAGGGTTCTGCGGCTAAACAATTATCTGAACCGTGCACATAAGCATAACAAAGCCTCTATTCTCTTTGCCCTCTATCTGAGCGAATTTTTACGTAGCGATATGGAACGATCGCTCAGTGCGCTCTTAAAGGAGCAAGGGCTACAAGTTGCGGGCGTTGATGCAGGAGAACACAAGGACCTGCCCGCATTCTTCTCATCAACAAATTCTGATGCCACAGTCTTTTTCGTGCACAATATCAAGAAAGGTTTTCCCGATGCCCTTCAATTTCTGAATTTTAAGCGAGAAAACCTTGTTGAAGATCACGTCAAGGTCGTATTCTGGGTAACTGAAGAAGAACTCTCACGCATCAGTCTCGAGGCTCCGGATTTCTTCGCGTTCAGAAACCGGGTGGTAGAGTTCATGGAATTGCCCCACACAGGAGAGATCAGACCTGCTCTCGTAGAATTCGCATTAGATACAGAATACAAATCACTGAACGAAATCAAACGCAGCATAGAGCTTAAAGAGAAACTGCTCTCTGAACTTTCCGCGGATGCTGAAATAAGTGGATATCTACTCGGTTCACTCGGGGAGCTATACATTCAGATCAGTCTTTACGAGAAATCGATTGATTGCAGCGAAAAAGCATTGAAGATCGCACGAGAAATAGGAAACAGACAGAGTGAGGGGACGACTCTTAAAAATCTTGGGAATGCATACTACTATCTCGGGCAGGTCGAGAGAGCGATCGGGTACTATGAGGATGCGCTGGCGATCTCAAGGGAGATTGGGGATCGGCGTGGTGAAGGAGCTGACCTTGGAAATCTCGGGCTTGCATACAGCGCTCTCGGGCAGGTCGAGAGAGCAATCGGGTACTATGAGGATGCGCTTCTGATCTCAAGGGAGATTGGGGATCGGCGTGGTGAAGGAAATCGCCTCGGAAATCTCGGGAATGCATACAGCGCTCTCGGGCAGGTCGAGAGAGCGATCGGGTATCATGAGGATGCGCTTGTGATCTCAAGGGAGATTGGGGATCGGCGTGGCGAAGGAAATCACCTCGGAAATCTCGGGCTTGCATACAGCGCTCTCGGGCAGGTCGAGAGAGCGATCGGGTACTATGAGGATGCGCTTGTGATCTCAAGGGAGATTGGGGATCGGCGTAATGAAGGAATTTGGCTTGGAAATCTCGGGATCATATACAGCGATCTCGGGCAGGTCGAGAAAGCGATCAAGTGTTACGGAGATGCGCTTATGATTGGCGAAGAGATAAGAGATCCAAAGATTATCCGTTTTTGCGAGAAAAACCTTGAATCGCTCAAGAATTTAGAAAATTAACGATCGGCTTTAAGACTATTGCATCGATCCGTCATGAGAGTGGGCGTGTGTGGACGGACATGTATTTCGTGGCAGTGAACTGATCGGCTCTGAGTTTGGCAGATGCAGACGCGGGACGAATGTGGCAAGTGTCAGTATCGCATGACACAGAATAAAACTCGGCGGTGCCCCACCACGATCGTCGGCGGCAGAACCGGAAGTAAAGGTAGCAGAGATCGTAGCGCGGCATCCGATGGTGAAGCGGATCATTCCATCCGTTATCAGCGTCAAGGGGCTGCTGGTGGAAAAACCGTAGCTAAGGTGCTGCGCTCTGACGCAAGGGGCAAGTTCCGCCACTTAATCTCATCAGGCACGTCAGCACGTTATTTTTTTTGTGCCGTGTATGTGGGTGTGCGTGGATTTCGTCCCAAAGCCCGCGGGATCAAAAACGTTATAAGGAATGATCTTCAGAACGTAGATGTAACCATGACGGAAGAAGATATCGAATACATTCGGCAGATGCTTGAAGAAGATCGAGAAATATTAGTCAAACTCAGTTAGTTTAAGCATTTCTATAGTTTTTTCTATATAGCTTTTACAACAATCATATAACTCGTTTTTAGGTTCTTTTAGAACACTGATGGACTTTTC
>JAYEFS010000470.1:0-7047 GCA_034658695.1 Methanobacteriota archaeon
ATCCGCAATTGTTCAGATCGACTCTTAACTTCTTCGGATTTACCACCTATTGAAGCACCTGATAGTGGTTTTGTTTTGTAGTGTGATATAGTCCCCATACATGCAACGCGAATTACCAAAGACCCACAAAAATGGGACCAATTCAGTACGGGGTATACACATCCTTTCATCACCCTATGTAAAACCTAATCTTCAGTCTTTCTGAAAGATGTGTATGAAAACCTCAATCTGTGTTCATCAGTGTTAATCTGTGGATAGAAGCTTTTGTCAGCCACAGATTAACAAGGATTTCACTGATTTGAGGCAACATCTATATAAATTTATGAAATCTGCATTTATGATAATTATCATAAATCACCGATTTTTTAGATAGCGCCTTGGTTACCACTTGATCTGAAACGGGCAGCATTCGTGTACGTTTTGAGAGACTTTGTGCAATAAGCGCAAAGGGGATACACCCGCCGATCAATGTGCTACCATCGCTTTTACGGCTGATGAAATCAAGTGATTTATCACCGCGGGGCGGAGGAACGCAAGAGTTTCAAGACCGTTTTCAACCCTCCGCGTCCCTCTGCACACCCTGCGGTAGAATCTAAGTGCATGGCGATCTCACTGGAAGCATCCATGACCCTCCAAGTCACCCATAATCACAAAAAAGACTGAAATCGGGGTTTGTCAATGAGTCTTGCAGATTCTCAATTCTCCCTTCCCAGCAACAGCACCTCCAAAAGCCCTATGTTCAGGACACTTTACTCTTCGGTTCGACGATCAGTGTGAGCCCGTCCAGAGCCACGATAACCGCATTCTCCCCGGCCCGTATCGGCTCCGATGAGGATGCCCGCCATATCTCGCCATGAACTCGAACAGTGCCACACCCCTCACAACCGATATCAGTCTCAGCCTTGACAACTTTACCGATCAACTCCTCCCGCCCTGTCGTCGGCTGCCGCAGCCTCGCCTTCATGACAAGCCCGAGACCGACAACGATGATTCCTGCCGAGAGAATCGTAGTCACAACGACTATGCGCTTGAAATCGGTGATCCATTCAGGAGGCATGAACGGCTCCTGCGGAAAGAGAATCGCCCCGAGAAACAGGCATACAATGCCACCTACCGTCAGTACCCCGAACGTCGGCGTCAAGACCTCGGCTATGAAGAATATCACTCCTGTTACGATCAATAGCACGCCGAATGTGCTGACCGAGAACAATCCCATGCCATACAGCGCGAGTATCATCGCTATCGCACCAACCATCTCGGGAACGTACGTCCCCGGAGCTTTGATGCCGTAGATGATCCCGTAGAGCCCTATCAGAAAGAGCACGAACGCAATCTGTGGGTTGCTGAGGAGAGTGATGATTAATTCGGACAGCCGTGGCTCCTGTGAGATGAATTCCGCATCCTGTGTTCGCAGAGTAACAGATCTGCCGCTCACGTTGAGTGTTCTGCCATCCACGGAATCTGCAAGCTCGTCTCGGTCGGTTGCGATTATATCGATCACATTCTGGTCCAGCGCCTCCTCAGCGGTCAGCGAGAGACCCTCTGTCACGAACTTCTCGGCAACCTCCGCGGATCGGTTTCTGTTCTCAGCAATTCCGCGCATGCGAGCCGCGTACGCATTGATCGTCTTGTTCTCTACCGCTGTTGTTCCGGTGGGAGTTATCGCAATCGGAGTTGCCGCGCCGGTGGCGGTTCCGGGTGCCATTGCGGCGATATGTCCCGATAAAAGAGTGAATGCGCCGGCAGAGAATGCTCGCTTTCCCTGTGGCACAAACACAATCACCGGCACACGCGAACTCTCGATATCCGCCACAATCCCCTCCATCGATGTGACAAGCCCACCAGGTGTGTCGATTTCAATCAATACCGCCTCGGCATTGATATCTTCCGCATGACCGATTCCGCGGGCGATCGCAATCTCGGTCCCTGCTGTTATCATATCGTTCACCTCGATTACATAGATCACTGGCTGAGACGCGCTGGTGGATGCCGGCGCAATCACGAGCAGAGCCAGCAGCAGCATGAGCGCGGGGAGGGGTGCTATGTGTTTCATTGCGGTTTCAATCCTTGTCCTTGTTTGTCTCTGTCGCATCCATTTCAAAAAGTAGGGGAATAAACTCCGTATTTCTGCCACAGAGGGCACAGAGCGGAAAAACTCTGCGATCTCTGTGGCTATCAGTTTTACCCTCTAATTTGAAGTGGATACTTCTACTTCTTGTCCGTACTTTACTCCTTTTTCCCTTTAAGCCCGAGTGCCCCCAACATCTCAATTGGGAGCGGGATCACGACCGTTGTCGCCTTCTCCTCGGTTGCATCCTTGATCGTCTGCAGCGTTCGGAGGTACAGCCCTCCCTCCTGTTCACCCATCACCTTTGCAGCGTCTGCCAGTTTCAGTGATGCCTGCAGTTCACCCTCCGCGTTGATGATCCGTGCTCTGCGGTTCCGCTCTGCCTCTGCCTGCGAAGCCATCGCACGCTGCATCGTCTCAGGCAGTTCGACATCCTTGATCTCAACAGCTGAAACCTTGATCCCCCATGGATCGGTAGCCTCATCGATGATCACCTGCAGTTGCTTGTTGATCTTGTCTCGCTCTGAGAGAACCTCGTCGAGCTCGACCTGCCCAACCACACCTCTGAGCGTCGTTAGCGCCATCTGCGCGGTTGCGGTTGGATAGTGCTCGACCTGCACCACCGCCTTACTCGGATCCATCACCCGGTAGTACACAACAGCGTTCACCCTCGTTGTGACGTTGTCTCTGGTGATCACTTCCTGTGGCGGGATATCAAGCACAATCGTCCTGAGGTCGATCTTCTTCATCGTCTCGAGTATCGGGATTATGAAGAAGAGACCGGGTCCTCTTGCGCCGACCAGCCTTCCGAGCCTGAATATCACACCACGCTCGTACTCCTGAACGATCTTCACAGCGCTCGCAAGTATGGGGAGCGCTATGATCAATACATATATCAGTATCGATAAATCCATTATATCACCCGGTTATCAATAGTTTTTGCATCTTATAATATTTGTGTGAGTGGAATGTCAGATTATCGGGGGGAATGGCTGATTTCGGACAGGATGCTACATTAGTTACGATCTCGCAAGACCCGTCTGCAAAAAGTGGGTTACACTGCTGAGGGGTCAGGCATGTCTGCTCGATGTGTCAATTGTTTCCTGAACCGCAAATCAAAAATGGATCAAAAATAAAAGAATGGAGCTACAAATAGCTCCTCAGCCCCACTTCACTTTGCCTTGTGATACTTGCTGATGATTGCAGCCACTGCAAGTACACCAAATATTACCAGTGCCATGGGTGATCCGCTCTCTTTGGTTGATTCGGTTGTTTCAGTCGGTTCCGGTTCGGAATCGTGGGTTGTTGCCACATCCTCTCCACTCCCCTGAGCCCCTACTGCTGTTGTCACCTTGTCAGCGGTATTTTCCACTGGTTTCGCCTCTATTTTTGCGTTTACCGGACTTTTGCCTGTATACACCCGGTTTACCGGGCTCAAAGCCATTTCCTGAAACTCATCATTTAGTACGACTGTATTATCTGTGGTGTATGTGTCAGCGTATGCCGACTCATCAAACGTAACTCGACAACTCTCGATATCAATATCGAGCGTAATTCGCTCCTCGGCGTCGATTGCGCCATCACCATTCTTGTCATACATTGTGTAGTCTACGGCACCATCTCCTGACGGTGAAGACTCTGCCATTGCCGGAACGGCGGTCGCAGCGAATATTACTGCGAGCATTGCGATGGATACGAATACGCGCATCCCCGTTTGTGTTGTGTGTTGTGTCATTCTTGTTACCTCTCGGTACTGTTATTGGTGCACATGTCTCTTGCGCAGTTTTACGCATGTGCACATCTACTGTGGTACTAGGTTGTATATAAACTTTTTGCTATCAGATATGCTATTATGATGATAAATCGACAGCAACATGCAACCGCGGGCAGCGTAAAAACGCTATGCGAAGACCCAACCCATATTGTGCTTATGATCGGTGAAATTGATAAAACCGATAGCGTCAGACTCAAACTGACTGGGTTGTTCGGAACAGAAGCTCACACCACATATACCATACGCCCCCTGTGGTAACTACTCCGGTACCTAAAACAGTATCATGCGACCTCGCTATACCGACTCTGCTTGACCCGGAACACAGCATGCGCCAAACGGGAATTTAACCGCGGAGAGCACAAAGGATCACAGAGAGTTGTTATTTTTATCTTTTGCCCCCTCTGTGTCACTTTGTGTCCTCTGTGGTTTTCCGAAACCTTATTTCGAAAATATCAAAAAGTCTCCGGGGTTTTGGTCACTGCAACGCGAGATACTAAAGACCCTTTGTTCTTTGCGTTCTCTTCCCAATTTAACGAGAAAGGCGCGAAGAGTATCGTTAACCCAGTAATTCCCGCCCCATCTACACTTTCGACCCCCAACTGTTTGTAGCTATATCACCGACTGCTATTGATTTGTTTTGTGATGGGACAAAGTGTGTTACGAAATGTTTACAAAACATGTGCAAAATGATGAAATACCACCCCATCTTGCATGCGTTTACAATCACAACGAAAATCGCTAACGGTGGGACTGTTCTTTTGTGTTTTCGCGAACATTTTAGGTTATGAAGCGCTTCTACTTCCCCGTATTACACGACAAAACGATATCGAGAGGCGGTGTAGTCATACGGCATTTTAGATGTGGGTGCTAAAAGAGAGCGGGAATTGCTGTCGTTAACCCACGTCTTTTGTGCTGTTGCACATCCAACTGACTATTACAGATAACGATCTGATGGTAGAGATCGCGCGGTTTTATGTCACGCGACACCCGGAACGCCTTTGAATCCCCACAACAACTCCAGCGGCGTCTCCACACTCTCGCCAGCTACACCACAGTATGCTGCGGGTCATGCCCAAACATGGGCAAGTCTGTGGAGGCTGCGGTGTCTGATAGCAGCACAAGAACCGCGAACAACAACATGATTCACATTGCATGCATTTTTATCGCTCTGTCCGATCTTTTTGAGTCCATCATCGATAGCGTGTGCATTAATATTTTGTCATGGGGCAAAATTTTGTGCCAACGCAAAAGCCAAGACGAGAAAACGTTTGTGTTGTAGAAAAAATAACGCTGGCATTGCCGCTTTTGGAGCTATATGTAACCATTTCCATTCTCTGTTACGCGAAATACACCTTCGAAAATCCTCAACACATTATTCAACAGGGATTACCATAACCTTGGAAGATAACTGGTAGGACTCAACACATCGCTTACACTTTCTTAAGTGCTCCATAGGCTCAACACATCGTTTACAATTTTGGAGATTTGAACGTCGAGAAGCCGTGATGCATCCGATGATGTGTCATGGTGGGAACAGAAACGCAATCATTTGCGGTCAATCGATATCAGATGGGTGAACGCCCCTCCAGAATTTGTGAAAGCGTCGGCAGATCAAGGGTGTGGCTGCGAAAGTGGATTGGGAGATACGACAATTCCGATAAAAACAGTAAAAAGGAGTGGTTTAGTGATAAATCCCCAAGCAATTCATGCCATCTTCTATTCACCTCATTCCAACTGTTTGAGATTATACCCTCGCTCGTGGCTGATTTGTATTGTGAAGAGATGATGTAGATGTTTACGAAACGGCAAAGAAACAGTCCATCGCTTGCATGCGTTTACAATCATAGCGGGAATTGCTGCCCAGTCATAAGAGCTCATCTCCATCCACACTGCTGTGTAATCGCTGTTCAGGCAGACAATGAGATGTCCTTCTTCCTGTACACCCAGCCGTATGATCACGACTACTCAACCGGCGCGATTCTTCTGTATCTGCGGTTCTTAAACGAAAAATGCCGTGATTTATCATAACTGCTCAGGTATGTTGATTGATCTCCCGATTGCGATTATATGCGTCCTGGCAATAAAAATAACCGCTGATGGGCGCTGAGGAACACAATAACTGTATCCCCATCCACGTCCATCCGCGCACTCTGCGGTTAAATTCCAGTTCGGCACATGTTGTGTTCCGGGTTATCGCAACGAGAAGCTGTGCGTGCAGCATTGTTCCGACCGCCGGAAGGGATTAGAGAGTTGCCTACATAGTATCCTTATTGCTATGCCTATATTTGATAACTCGCGCCTTTTCCAGTGTAATCAAACCTTCCTCGACGACTTCATCGAGAAACTGCAGCAGTTTGTTGAGATTTTCTTCCGTATCGACCATTTCAACAGCAACAGGCAAATCTTCGGAAAGGCGTAGCAGCTTTGCCGTATGTACCCGACTCGCTGCTCCAAAACCCATTATTCCCCTGGTAACGGTTGCTCCGGCAAGATTTAATCCTCTCGCCGTAAGTACGATCTGTTCATAGAGCGGTTTTCCCTTGTAGCGATCCGCCTCTCCAATGAAAATTCTTAATAACAGTCCTTCTTCAGGCAATTTCATTGTATCACAACCTCCGATTTATAAAGATCATTAAATATTTTGAAGCGATAAAGCCAGATAGAACTAATGCGATGCCCAAAACATTGGTGATCAAAACATTCGCCAATGCGAGTTTAATTTCACCATCGCGAAATAGGTTGTTGGTCTCCAGACCATAAGTTGAAAACGTTGTGAATGATCCAAGGATTCCGATAAACGCAAACGTCCGGAAATCGGAAGAGATGGTAGTTTTTTCAGACAATCCCCAGAGAATGCCGATCGCAAAAGCACCGAGGAGATTTACGCATAAGGTGCCCCATGGAAAACCACTGCCCATGTATCTGTAAGCCACGCCTGATATGACATATCTGAGTAGAGCGCCGATGGCACCTCCAATAGCGATGAACAAAAGCTTTGACATCGATTTTCTCCGTTTTCAATCTTTAGGTAGGGCAAATTCCCGCACATGCGTCTTCAATGATCTCTTTAGGGGCGGGAAAATTGTGTGTAACTGCTGCATACGATTTTTTGTACCTTTGTGATCTATAACTTGACAATGTCCTCTTGTGTTCTGGTGTCAGCCAACCCCGCAAAAACACATCACTCACGCGATTACCCCTGACC
>JAYEFS010000471.1:0-1520 GCA_034658695.1 Methanobacteriota archaeon
AGTTTACCCTTCCGAAGGGAAAAGTGGCAGGTATCATGGGCATTATGAATCTTCTGCAGTCGAATTTTGACAGGCTTGAGATTGAACTGCTGGCTGAAGGTGGCGAGATTTCAGAATCGGATTATGATAATAAAATAGAAGAAGCATTCAGACAACTGGAAATCAAATTGAATAAGAGATCACCAAGCAGATATTAGAAGGAGGCTACGAGAAATGCATAAAAAAGTGCCAGATGCCGTGAAACCCGAAGATTACACGATGGAGGCAGAGGAACGCGGTCCGGAAGACCGATCCGAGATAGAAGGCGAATACAAAAAATCTCTTCTCGGAGTCGGGTATGATCCGGACGGCGAAGAGCGATCAGGGTCGTTCCTGCAACTCGACCACTCTGTTCTCTGCTCAACCACCGTGCAGGAAGGGATTGAGGTTCTGGACAGTAGCGAAGCACTTAGGAAGTACTCCTGGCTCTCAGATTACTTCTGGCGTGCGGTTGCAGCCGACAAGGACATCTATACAAAAGAGGTGGCAGAGAAGCAGACCGGCGGCTACTTTGTGAGAGCTGCTGCGGGTGTCAAATCCATATTCCCGCTGCAAGCGTGCCTCTTCATCGGAAAGGAGCGGCTTTCGCAGAACGTGCACAACATCGTGATCGTCGAAGAGGGCGCAGAACTTCACATCATCACAGGCTGCTCGACAGCAAAGGATGTGCGCTCTGCAATGCATCTCGGCGTATCCGAGTTCTATGTGAAGAAAGGTGCAACCCTCACATACACGATGATTCACAACTGGGCGCCCGAAGTTGTGGTTCGACCGAGAAGCGGCATCATCGTTGATGAAGGCGGCACTTATATTAACAATTATATTTTGATGAAACCGGTTAAGGACGTGCAGATGTATCCGATCACATACTGTGGCAAGAATGCGAGAACGATGACACAGACCATTATCCGCGCATCACAGGATTCAAAGATCGATATTGGTTCAAAAGTGGTGCTGGAGGGCGAGAACAGCCGCGCAGAACTGATATCCCGGTCAATTGCGACCGATCAGGCGGATGTTACCGCAAGGGGTGCGATCGTGGGCTCGGCAGCAGGCGTGAAAGGGCATCTTGAGTGCATTGGGCTCATGCTCTCCAATACGGCACGGATCTACTCGGTTCCGGAACTTGAGGCGACTGTAGAGGACGCAGAACTCTCTCACGAGGCAGCGGTCGGGCGGATATCAGAAGAGGAGATCGCGTACCTGACCGCGAGGGGTCTCTCGGAAGACGAGGCTGCCGGTGCGATTGTTCGTGGTTTTCTGAATGTGGATATCAAGGGACTGCCGCCAGCGCTTGGCGCTGAGGTGAGAAAAATGATCAGGATGAGCGCGGATGCGATTTGAGTGGGGGCGTTTGCTGGGGTGATGAAAACTCTCCATATTCGGGTGAGTTCCACATCCCAAAACCTTGCCATTTTTGTTCCTTTTTGTCACCCCGTCCTCAATGGACAATAGATAAGTGGCGCGCTGAATACGGCGCG
>JAYEFS010000472.1:0-1518 GCA_034658695.1 Methanobacteriota archaeon
ATCTCAACAACTGCAGGTTTACTGACAATGATGCGTTCCACCGGCTTCTTCACAGTCACCGTGTTTTCGATAGAATCCAGAACCGTTAGCTCCTTCTCTTTTCCAAGAATGACAAGCTCGATCTGCGTCACGTCCTGCATATTGATCTTGCCGTCGTACTTGGCGTCCGATAGCTCTGTCTTGTCTCTGTACTCAAGGATGATCAGTTCGGTGTAGGTCACATCCTGCATGTTGATCGTGTCGTCTTCATTCGCGTTCCCGAAGACGCCAAGCGTGTAGTCTGATGCTGCTGCTGGCAGAACCAGCAAAAGCATCGTCATGGCTATTCCAGCCAATACACTTGTTTTCATATCTATCAACTCCTTTTTATTTATTGCTATCAACTCACCTCCAGTGGCGGATATACGAATACCCCTTTCTCATTCAGATCGGCGTCCAGTCCCTGAAACTTAGTCAGATACTCCTGATGAATCGCCTGTGGATCAAGATCGCCGAAGAGCTCCGGATGGAACCACTTTGCCATGTAAGCGATTGCGACGAAGTGTCTGCATCCGCTGACCGGGTAGAATGAGACCAGATGAACGGTGATTATATAAACCTCTTCATCCTCAACAGCTTTCACCTTCTGTAGTTCAGGTCGGCTCATAACTCCGTCTCTCACTTCCTTTAGCTTTGCCAGACCATCCGGACCATCCACGTCCACGCCATAGCCACCGAGTTCCCATGATGCTGTTTTGACTATGAAGTCAGGATTTCGATCCACCACTGCCTCAGGGTCCACTTCACTCGCAGTTCGACCGGCGAAGATATCCCTGCCACCTGCCGATGTTACGAGGATTTCACTCATTGAGTGACTGCTGTATCCACCTGCTCCAAAGCTGGTCTCAAAGTACACGTCTGGTCTATCGTCTTCTGCGATGCCCTCCACCACCTCTTCGATCGAATCCAGAATGTCTGCACGCCAGCCAAGGTATTCTTCGGCTTCTTCTTCGTTGCCGAATATGTATCCAAGCTTTCTCGCTTCTTCCGGATGAATCTCCATCATATTGCAATGGAACTGAAGCGCCGGGATGTCAGCCGATTCTAACACATTCAAAGTTTTATCCATCCGGGACGGGTATATAATGACGGCATCAGGCTGTAGATCGAGTATTGCCTCGATATCGGGAGTCCATCGCCAGCCAACACTCGGTACATCGTCAAACTCTGGAAAAAAAGACATATCCAGCCTATCTTTTGCTACACCAACTACTATGTCCTTCGGCACCTTGATCGATCGTAACGTCTCGAGTGGGTGAGGGAAACAGACAACGAGCCTCTTTATTGGCTTATTTACCGTCACAATCCTGTCAGCCGTATCGAGGAGCGTCAGTTCCTTCTCTTTTCCAAGAATGACAAGCTCGATCTGGGTCACGTCCTGCATGTTGATCTTGTCGTCGTACTTGGCGTCCGCGAGGTCTGTTCTGTCGCGGTACTCAAGGATGATCAGTTCTGTGTAGGTCACATCCTGCATGTTTA
>JAYEFS010000473.1:0-24023 GCA_034658695.1 Methanobacteriota archaeon
CGGTGCAAGAAAAACCAGTAGCAATCGGTTCAATCCAATTGGAAAGATGCTTTCGCTCCAGTACTAAAATGAAACAAAAATGGGACCAATTCAGTACGGGGTATACACATCCTTTCATCACCCTATTGCCAAGCTAAATCATACTCGCACAGCTCTGTTACAATCCAACCTATGAAAAGGCTATCCACCACCTCAAAACCGAACCCCGTACCCGGTCTGGTAACAGGCTGTGACACTTTTTAATTTTTTCTGGTTGTGTTTGTTTACCACTGAGGTCGCTGAGACGGAGTGACCTCAACTCTCCGCGCACTCCGCGCCCTCTGCGGTGTGATTTGTGGAGTATGAGAAAACAAGTCAACGATCACTCAAAGAAAGAGCGCTGCCAAAAATCAGGGTAACCGGAAAATAATAAAAAGTCTCCAAGATTTATGTGTTAATAATCTCGTGATTTTATATGCGGATATCCACACAATATTGAGTGCATACAGATGGCGCACAGTGAAATGAAACGACCCCCACGCCGAGTCTCACGTCATGCCCAGCGTTTCTTTGATAGCGGCTGCAATCGATCCGGATGATGGGAATAACGAGTACCCCGCGTTCAGATAATCATCTGTGGACGCGTATATGAAATAGGGGTGGTCATAGTCAATATTTGGCTGTCGGTACATGCCGAGATATCGTGGCTCATAAGCTTTGCCAGCAATGATCACGAATATGTGGCAATATGTCACCCTGCCTGCGACAGTTGCGCCTGCGATCTGCGAGTCCACGCCAATTACGTTCAGTCCTTCATGTGTGGCGACAGCGAGTGGGCTGCATCCGATTGAGGCGATCACCACGTAGATTGTCAGTAGTATGATTGTGGCTATTAGCCTCGTCCATGTATCGCCGGTTATGCGGCGTAGTCTTGTGCTGATTGGTGCGGGGGTGGGCAGATTGTCGTCCACATTGATAGGCTATACCTCCGATATCAGCCCCAGATTGTGCATTATCGCGTGCGCTCAACGGGGCAGATGCGTTGTTCGCGGATATTCCGCGCCTACCACACGAACACTGTTGGGTATAAAAAGTTAACTATCTGAGGATTTGCAACAGTTTTTGATGGCAAATCGACACAGGCACACGCCAGTACAAAATTATATAATAATTGAGATTGTTTGCGCCATTCACGTTATCTACAGTTCTCCAGCACGTATTTATAGAAAAGTGCAGGGATTATGGACTATGTGCATCTCTGAAAGACTGAGGTTACGAAGAAAAGATTAAAAATCAAAGAGTGATGTCTGCGGCTTTTTCTCACGCGTTTCCGTCTCTTTTTCTGGTTTTTTCGCTGGCAAATGCACCTCTGCTTGCACAACCGCCTCACTGCCGCCGAATTTACCAAACAGCTCGATATCCTCTGATATCCCGGCTTCGATTGATTCCTGTGCATCCTGGTAAATCGTCTTGACCTTCTTGGTACCCTTCGTGCTGCCGAGTATATGTGCGATCTCATCGGAATCGAGATTCATCACCGTTGCAAGACGTACCGCATAGTTGCGATCCGCAAACAGGATTCTCACAAAAGGAAGAAGGTTCAGACGCGCATATCTCTGGGAAACCTGGCACATAACGCCGATTTTCCAGGATATCGCGTCTATAGTCTGTCGTCTGGATCTGGTGCTCTTGAGCACGCGCCATCGCGAAGGTGGCATGAACCGCGCGCCCGGGTATTCGCGGGACCTTGAGACCGTAACGCCTGTTGTCATCATCGCACCCGCATACCGCCACATCCGGTAGTTCTGGCGCCGCTGGACCCTGCCAAGAAACAGGTCGGCACGTGAGAGCGCATGCATTGCGCGCGTCACATCCTCACCACGGTACTGGGCAGGCAGGTTCTCATCGACCCACGCGATAAGGCTGTCAGGGGTCTCATCTATGTTATAAGTCGCATCCAGCGCCTCTTTGATGTTCTTTCCACGGAAGATTTTCTTCAACACATCAAATATCGTATCTCTTGGATCTCTTGACGAGATTACCACATCCGCGACGTGCAGTTCACTCTTCCCCTCTGCTACTGCCTGCAGGTCATTGATCGCGCTTCTGATATCGCCGTGTGCGCTCTCTGCAATCTTTATCAGAGCGTCCGGTTCGCATGCGATCCCCTCGTTACCACATATCTTCCTGAGTGCTGTTGCTATTGATCTACTCTGCAACGAACGGAAAGGTATCTGGACACACAGGCTCTTGATTCCCTGGGAAACCCCGTATAAGTCGTTTGCGGTCAGAAGAATCGGTTGTGAAGTATTCTTGATTATTTTAGCAAGTGCCTGCGCCCCGCCTCTGTCGGCAGTGCCATGGATGTTGTCTGCCTCGTCGAGCACGATCAGCCTGATTTTGCCGCAGAGCGCTGATGTCATGGAGGCTGATCCGGCAACCTTCTGAATCGCTGCCGCTGTTCGCTGGTCGCTCGCATTCAGTTCGATCAAATCCCAGCCAAGATCGCGCGCAAGCGCATGCGCGGCTGTCGTCTTGCCGATTCCGGGCTTGCCATAGAGGATCGCTGCTCTCTGGCTCGGCGTGCCCTGCTGCCACTCTTTTGCCCATAGAGAGAGTTCGCTCACCGGTTTGGCGTTCCCCACGATCTCAGAGAGCAATTTCGGTCTGTACTGCTCAGACCACTCGACATTGACAGAACTCATTGAATGTATCAGCGATGGACACAATCAAAAGGATATTGGTTGATTAGCGAGTGGTGAATGCTATGCAAAGGTACCCCCCACTAATCGACTCGTACAACCGCAGGATAAGAAGCCTGCGCATATCCGTAACTCAGCGGTGTAACCTGAACTGCATCTACTGTCACCATGAGGGGGAGTTAGCACCCGCGCACACACACGCTGAGAACGAGATTACGATTGAGACCATTGGATCGCTTGTGCGTGCCGCAACCGCACACGGCGTGCGTAAACTCAAGTTCACAGGGGGCGAACCGCTCATGCGCGATGATTTCGCAGAGATCATAAGAAACGTCCCCGAGCTCGATGATATCTCGGCAACGACCAACGGAACGCTTCTGGATAAGTGCGCCCACGATCTCGCAGACGCTGGCTTAAATCGTGTGAACATATCGCTTGACACGCTACACAATACTCGATATCAGAGTATCACCGGGCACGATATGCTGGATTCAGTGCTGGACGGCGTCGCTGCTGCTGTAGATGCGAAGCTCACGCCAGTCAAGCTGAACATGGTGCTACTGAGTGGCATGAACGTTGACGAGATATGGGATCTGGCTGATTTTGCACGGAGATCGGGGGATGTCATACTCCAGATCATCGAACTGATGAAGCCCGACGGGGGTGCTGGTGGTGCCGATGTCGATATGGGCGCAATCGAGCGCGCACTACGCGCACGTGCATCACAAATCATCACGCGAGACATGCACCGACGTAAAAAATACATGATCAACGGGGCAGAAGTCGAACTGGTGCAACCAATCGACAATTCTGAGTTCTGTGCACACTGTAATCGGCTGCGCGTAACCTCTGATGGAAAATTAAAAGGGTGTCTGCTCAGTAACGACGGTCTCGTAGACTTATCGAACGCATCCGAGGAAGAGATGCACGCGCTGCTCGAGAGGGCAGTTGCCCTGCGAAAGCCATATTACGTTGCGGGTGCATCAGGTATGTGAAAGATTAATATACTACAATTGATGTAGTGGTTGGTAAGCAAATAGGATCAACAGTATTTCCACTTGCTGAAGTATAGGAGGATGTATATGACAGCCCTGATAGACATCAAGAACCTGAACATGGAATTTAAGGGCACGAAGGTTCTAAAAAATATCAATTTGACGATAGAAGAAGGTGAGTGTATTGGAATCCTCGGGCGTAGTGCCGCCGGAAAGACCGTGCTAATGCATCTTCTCCGAGGTATCAAGGAGCACGAAACCAGTTCCGGAGAGGTCATTTATCACGTTGCGTACTGTGCGAACTGTGCGTATGTCGAACCTCCGAGCAAGGTGGGTACTTCGTGTCCGAAGTGCGGTACCAAACTCACACCAATGGATGCTGACTTCGTATCGCTTGACAAGTATAGTCCGTTGCGCAGAAGCATTGCGAGCCGGATTGCAATCATGCTCCAGCGCACCTTTGCACTGTACGGAGACGAACGTGTGATAACAAACGTTATCAACGCGCTCGTCGAGATCGGTCACCCGGCAACGGACGCCATCGATGAGGCTGCCGATTTAATCGAGCAGGTGAATCTCTCGCACAGGATGATGCATGTTGCACGAGAACTCAGTGGCGGCGAGAAACAGCGCGTCGTGCTTGCACGACAGCTTGCCAAGGCTCCAATGGTGCTCCTTGCTGATGAGCCCACAGGAACACTGGACAAAAGGACCGCTGACGCCGTGCATGATAGCATCACACACGCGAAGCAGGAGTACGGCATGACACTTGCGATCACCTCGCACTGGTCAGGCGTCATAGAAGAACTGGCTGATCGAGCGATTCTTCTTGAGGAAGGCGAGATCATCGAACAAGGCGATCCTAAGGAGGTCGTTGAGCGGTTCATGAGCATGGTCGGAACCGTCGGTTCCTTCAATGCCGAGATCGGAGAGCCGATAATCAAGGTCAATGACATGAAGAAGACCTATATATCGGTCGACCGTGGTGTTGTGCGTGCCGTGGACAACGTCTCATTCGAGGTGAATGAGGGTGAGATATTCGGTCTCGTTGGTGTCAGCGGCGCAGGAAAGACAACGGCATCAAAGATTCTCAATGGCTCGGTGAACGCAACAGCAGGCAATGTCGATATCAGAATTGGCGATGATTGGATCGATCTGACCGACCGAGGTGCTGAACTGGCTGGACGGGCAGTGAAACACATAGGACTCTTGCACCAGGAGTATTCGCTATATCCGCACAGGAACGTGCTCGATAACCTGACCGAGTCGATAGGACTGGAGCTCCCCGGAGAACTGGGCGAGCGTAAGGCGATCATGGTTCTGAAAACGGCTGGTTTCAACGAAGAGAGAGCCCGCGAGGTTCTTGACAAGATGCCTGACGAACTGAGCGTTGGTGAGGCGCATCGTGTTGCTCTGGCGCAGGTACTGATCAAGGAGCCAAGGATCATCATACTCGATGAACCGACCGGAACCATGGACCCGGTAACCCGGGTAGATGTGACAAAATCGATCCTTGAGGCAAGAGAGGAGCTTGGCGAGACGTTCATAATCGTGTCGCATGACATGGACTTTGTTGAGGATGTCTGTGATCGTGCAGCGCTTATGCGAAACGGTAAGCTGATTGAGATCGGTGACGTGAATACCGTGGTCACAAAACTCGATGAGGGCGAACGCGGCGAGATGTATGATTAATATATGAGCTATAAGTGGGAATAAATCCATGGTTGAGATCGAACTTGATAACAAACCCATCACCGTGCCTGATAATTTCACGCTCGCAGATGTGGTTGAGAATGCGGAGTTTCCATACAGGGGAACCACAATTGCAATCATCAAGGGGGTTGCGGAGTCGCGAGAGGCGACTTCTGAGTACCTGATAAGTACGACAAAAGGTGATATCGGGATTGAGTTGTCAGCGTATCAGGATGTCTGGCAGGATGTGCAACCGACGATTGTAGATTCCGGAATCAGATGGGTCGGAAGAGAGGCGCTCGCATTCGGGCCGTTCAAAACCACAATCGCCCCATCCCACCGCGACCATGAATACACGCGCTGGGACGTACTGCTTGGTACAGGCGGCTATGATTCCAACCACACGTATCTGGTACTCTCAAAGCAGATGCACACCGCGGTGCACGGAGCACCAGCAGATGGTGGCGTCATCGGTAGGGTCGTGAGCGGGAGAGGTATTGTCGACTCACTCACAACAGGCGATTCGATCACAGGGATCACTCCGATCGAGCGGTGGGAGACTGTCGTAAACAAGATCGTGACAACGGATCTCTCAACCAAGATCGAGCCAGGGATGCGCATATTCACACATTCCGTAATCGAACTCTCATCAGACACCCCTTATGGTGCAGAACACTTTTTGGCGGCAGCTGAGGGTAACAAACTTGTATTTAGCACCATGTCACATTCGTTTGCATCCACAGAATCGCTGCAGGGCGAGGAGTGCATATTCGAGCGGAAAGATCCGAGAATGGCGGGGGTAGTGTCGGTTAGAGCGAGTGGTGCCGGGATGGGTCGAGTATACATATCCAAACTCGACAAGACTTCATCTCCAAGCCATTCGGTGGTTGGCATGGTGACGCGCGGAATGGAGTTGATCCAGCTCGTGGAGAATGATCAGGAGATTGCGCTGGATATCAATCCTGTGCGGGTCATGCTGCTCGGAAAAACGCTCAAAGCCGCAGAAGAAGAGCTTTCAACTCGCGGCATAACCATGCGTCGCGATGGAGAGGTTGAGGACATTGACATAGTCGTGCAGCAGACTCCTGAGACTACAATACAGATTGTGGAGGCAGGAGATGTTACTGTACGCGGCATCTCTGAAAAGAATCTCATAAAAATTGAACTCTATGACGATATCGCCCCGACTACGATCGGTTTCTTCAGGCATGCTCTCGGACTTCTCAAATCGCCTGTTGGCGTGCTTCCGGTCTTTGCAGCGTACGAGGGTACCAGACTATTCAAGGTGCCCGAGGTAAAGAAAGAGATTATGCCTGAGAACATGCCATCCGACAAAGTATCAGCCGGCGAAATCGGGGTTACCAATCAGGCTGCAAAATACGCCCAGATGATCGGCGTGAAGCTCACTGATGATACGAGATATGGTCCGTCCGGCGAGAAATTCGCGTACACGAATATCATAGGCAAGGTCATCGATCTCGAGAAACTGGACAAGATCGGGGACGAAGATGTCGTCTATGTAACGGAGGTGTGAACCTTGGGCAAAATAACCAGACTGGTCGTGCTATCATCCGAACTTCCGAGCGAGATGCATCTGATGATCTACGAGCTACACGCGGATGTTACGATCAAGGAGACGTGCTTCGGCATGCTCATATACGGAGAAGAGTCCATCGTTCAGGCGCTAGTCAACACAATCAGGAAGATCGATCCGGGCGCGTTCATCAAGGAGCGAGGTTTTGTTCCCGGAGACCCGAGACGATGCCGTGCAGATCGTGGCGGGGGTGCACGTCCTGGGTTTTACTCGATCAATCAGGAATATAAGCTGCTTCCGGCAATCAGCAACGCGATTGCAAAACTGCCACTACCATACGAGCCAGAGCAGGTGACGAAGCCGGAGAAGATTTCGGTTGATCGGTTGCGCGAGATCGCTGGTCTCTGATGTGAGTCATTTGCTACGTGTACGTGTTTAGCTAACCATAAGATTACACAGTCTGCGAAGCCATCTTCACAAGATTTCTGTGTTAATCTCGTGGTTTTTTCGCCTCAAATAGCACATCATCACACGAGTTTTTTTTATCCAGCCCCGGCACAACCGAAAATTCCAGTGAAATACACACGGAGACTTTTGTTCTTTACACCATTGCGTCTTTCTCGTTATTGTTTTCCAATTCAACGCAAAGGCGCAAAGGTCAATCTCAGTCTTCACGTCTTTTGCGTTGTTGTACATCCCTGATTCTGATGGATTCTGTGGTTTCCAATCTTTGCGCCCTTGCGTCATCGCGTCTTTGCGTTCCTCTGATATAACGCAAGGTCGCAAAGTCGCAGAGACGCAAAGTTGAGAGAGATGCGCCCGTGTTTTTTGCATACGCGAGGGAGCTACCGTTAGCGACCACAGAAAACGTCAGAACCAGGATTTTTGAAGTTGATACGGAATCATTTTAAAATAGTCACCAAATCACTTGAACTGCTGCGCAGAGTGATTGTACAGTGTCGCCCGCTTCGATGTGTTGATTATGTAGTGTGCGGACTGATTGATCCCGCTCACGCCGCCGCCGATTGCAATCTCGCCTGTTGCATCGTTATACTCTGAGTGGCAGTTCGTGCAGTAGATGCGCTTTGTCAGATCGTGTTTCATGTTGATGTCAAAATCGGTGCCTGCCATGCTTGAGTTCGGGTTGTAGCCGTGGCAGATGCAGTTTGCGGGACTGTGCTCGCCTGCCATCAGCGCGGTCGTAATCTCGGGATGGCATCTGTCGCAGAAGTCGTCCGGGTCAGGCTTATTCATGTATGTGCTGTGTCCGCCTGCGAATATGCCGTAAGCTACAATGGCTGTGGCAGCGATTACAAAGAGTGCTGCCACAATCACAATTGGCTTTGTTTTCTGTTTTCGCATATCGCTCACCTTCTTATTCCTGTTTCCCGTCTCCGTTTCTCATTCATACCTCTGATCCGGGTATGTGTGGCACCATCTGCAGTTGTACGCAGAAGATGCGCCGCCGTACCTTGATACTGAAGTATCGTAAGATGTCTCGTTGTGGCACTCTGCGCAGTCGGTCACATCCAGCGTTGTCGGGCTTGCTGTTACGTTGTGGCGATCAACATCGTTTACAGGGTCTGACTGCACCACGTGGCAGCAGTCGCACCACTTCCATTTATATTCGGGTGGAGGGTGGTAGTCGGTGTGGCACTTTGAGCAGTCGTCGCCCGGGTCGGTGCCATGCACGCTTGCCTTATACATTACCTCATTCACATACACGTCAGGGGCGCCGTAATCGTCCATTGCAGTGTTGTTGTAGTGGCAGCCACTGCATGACTCAGTCTTGGCATCATGCCCGTGATACCGTCCAGCCGTCTGGTTGTAGATGTTGTGGCACTTCAGGCACTGCGTGTTGTTGCCCCACTCGATTCCTTCCAGCAGGTCGTGCGCATACGCAGGCGGTCCCGGTCGTGAGACGTCATCTTGGAGAGAGTGGCATTTGGTGCATTGTGGCAATGAGTTCCAGACATGCACACCGTCATACTCTGTTATCGTGATCTCGAAATCGCCGTAGTCGATTTCAAAACTTGCGTTGGTGTGGCAGATCAGGCATCCGAGGTAATTTGATGGGTTATCTGTTGTGGTGTTCATGATCAGACGCTTGTGCACACTATCTTCAAGCATTGTGCCTATGGCAGGTGCCCGTGCGTAGTTCTTTGGCGCATCCATCACATCACAGAACAGATGCCCCGAGTAGGAGAGGGCTTCGGAATGACAGTCGGTGCAGTGCGGAATTGCGAGGTAGTGGACGTTCGGGGCGCCGTACTCATCATCAGTCCAGAGATTGTGGCATACCTTGGCATAGCAGCTATTCCAGTCCTGTTCATGCTCTACCCCAACGGTTCTCACGATATCCGAGTGGCAGTTCAGGCAGATCTGGTCGCCTTTTCTTGCAGGTCCTGTTGCGCCATCCCATCCCCCGCTTGAGTCTGGGTATGCATGTCTCGAATAGAGAATTCCGCTGCTCTCGCCGCCCATGCTCATACCCTGCGGATCGCTGCCCCATGCGGATGCGACCCGGGTATCCCGTTTGTGCGTCATGTTTGAGCCGCCGGGTGCGAGGTTTTCGGAGTCGTTGTCCATCGCGTAATTGTTGTAGCCATCGATTAGATCATCGTAGACTGCTGAGTGGCAATCACTGCATCGCGGAACCGATATGTTGTGGATGTTGATGTTGTCTGCGCCACCGCAATGGCAGTTTGCGCATGTTGCCGTGTTTTCGCCCGAATAGCCCTCATAAGGATGGATCGGATAGTCAACTGATTCCGGGTGGCAGTCGTCACACGTGAGTATGGCACTCTCATCAGAGGTTGCGTGGAACGCGTTGTGGCAGAACGAGCAGTTCACCACCCCGCTATCGCCACTCGGATGCCCGCCGACATCTCTTGGTTTGCCTGCCTGAGTGTCCAGCCACTGCGGGACATCTGATCCGAACGAGATCGGGTGGCAGTCTGCGCATGTCGGGTATGCGTTGTCGATCGCTCCGGCATCCGAATTGCTGATGTGACCGTGGCAGCTTGCGTTTGAGCAGGACTGGTGTGCAAGATACGGATCCTGGTCTGTGTCAGGAGGTGAAACCACCCTTGCGTGCTCGCCGTAGGTATATCCACCGATGTCTGCCCAATAAGTCTCATTGTAACCGCCATCCATGCCATGGCAGAATGTGCATTCGACTGCTTCGGCTTTTGCTTGTGCCAGCCATGGATATTCACCGGTTGCAGAGTAATTATAACGAAGCCTTCCTGAGCCCTGGTGGCATGGAGAGCACTGGGGATTTCCACCCTGTTTTCGTTCCGTCATTTCATGATACGGAGATGTGTTGAGATAATCTGACGGCGTGTGCGTCAGTTCGGAATTTGTGAGATACGAGATGTTGAACTTGGTCTTATCTGCCCCGTTGCCGCCCATGATATTATGCCAGTTATGCGGTCCACCGGGTCCGCCATTTGGGAACCTTGCCCATGGGTACATGGACATGGCGGTCGAGTTTTGCCATCCGTCAGCGTGTTTATATCCTACGTGACACCGGTCACATCCCCATCTCCCGACCCTGAATGTCTTTGATCCATCGATTACGCCCCCTGAAGTGTTCGCCTCCGCACGTATGGTGAAATACTCGGGGTCACTCCCATCGAAGTTCCGCCCCCCGGAGTCGGCGTCTGTGATCTCGAAACTCGCGGTATAGAGTCCATCGCCCCGGTCATGCGCAGTTCCGCTCGCTACGATCGTTGTGCCATTGCTCACGGTGTAGTGCAGTTCATCCGCCGCAGCCCGGTACCCTCTGTTGTCCATGAGCAGTACTGTCACATCCACGGTTCTGGGATATCCGTTGGGGGACCACAGGTCTCCCGGAGATACATCACCCCAACCATACGAAGACGCTTCATACACCCAGTAATACGGATCAAGCAGGTACGTGGCTTTGTCTGTTGTGATCAACAGTCGTGTGCACGTTCCAACACCTGTTTGGGCGCCCACCATGAACCACCCGGATGATGCTGTGGATGTGGACGCGGTCAGCGTGTTGTTCTCGGTATCTCTCTCTGTTGCTAATTTCTGCCATGAACCGCTCCTCATCTTGTAGATCGCAAGTGCGCCTTCACTCGTACCGTTGAGTTCGCCTTCTGAGTACCGTATCGTTATGATGCTGTTGTTGTATGCGAGCGAAGCGGGTTGCATCCTGATGTACTTGACCGGAAGTTCGGAAAACTCGAAACTCGCAGGATTTTCTTTTGTTTCATCGATTGTTATAACTGCGCTGGTGCTTGTCCCACTTATACAGAATCGTACGGATGTGCTCTTCGTCGAGAATGCGTCGATTTCGAGATAGCCATACATGGGAACGGCAGTGAAATTGAATGTGCTTGATGTTACACCATCAAGTGCAGTCCCCCCATCAGTATCATAGTATGTTATATCGGATACGAGCGGACCTCCTGAATCATTCGTAACCCGCCCCTTAACGTCTGTACTAATGATTACATTCCATTCGGTCTTGTTCGATGTCCCGTTCTCCTCGTTTGTGAGCCAGCAATCGACATACGCAACTCCGGGGTTGCTCCATGAATATGTCTGAGTCGCACCGGAGCACGAAGGATCCTCTCTATCCATTTGGTCAGTGACCTTCCAGAAAATGTCCCCTGCTTGGGTGTAATTGATGCGGAAATCAATGCTCTCGCCTATATCCGCGGTCAGGGTCAGATTACTGCCCCCGGTCTTGCTGTTCCACCGATCAGAGACCCGAATTGTTGAGACGAGGGGGTGGTGATCTTCGGTATCCTTAGCGCTGATTATGAATGGGGTATCGCCAAGACCGTCGCCGTCCTCGTCGCTTCCTGTGTACTCGCTGTAGTAGTTCCCTCCGAGGTGTGAGCCGCCGACAATATTTCTTCCGGGAATTTTTGTGGTGTTCCAGCTGTTATCTCCCGTTATGTCCCTGGCACCGAATTTTTCGTTGAAGAGGATGTAGTTATTATATATTAAATTATATCTGGATGCTACGTATATCCCATCTCGATTATCCGTAACCACGTTGGTGTGCAACGTGTTGCTATTGCCGGAGCCACGGATACCGATACCGTGTCCATTGTGCTCCACAATATTATTGATCATCGTGTTGTGGCTACTATCATCATAAAGATGGATGCCATAGCCACTGGAATCAGTAGAGCCGTACCTATTGTCGACAACAGCATTGTTGCTGATATTATTGTAATTTGACCCCCGGAGATCGATGCCGTACCAGTTGCCAGTTATGTTGTTGTATGAGATATTGCAGTGATCTGCCTCATAGAGATACACCCCGGTTCCGGCGTCAGAGACCCCTCTTATCGAAAATCCGCTGATATTGACCCACGAACTCCCAACATCGAAGACTCTTCCGGCGACATCTGCTGATACTACGTCTACCATATCCAGCCCCTCGCCTTCAAGTGTGATTGGTCGGTTGATCACCACGTTCTCGGTGTAACTGCCATTGTACACGAATATGTGTGCGCCATCGGTCGCGTTCCCGACCGCCGACCGGATCGGGGCACTGTTCGGGTTGAACGCGCCGCCGTCATACCACCAGCCGGTCTCGTTCACGAGTATGGATGAGCCTGACCCCATTGGGGCTGGCTCCGGAAGTTCTGCATCTGTAACAGTGATATTCCAGCACAGAGTCTCTGATATTCCGTTATCGTTCGCAGTGGAGACGTTCAGATATTTACTTCCTGATTTGTCCCACAAGAACGTCTGGTTTCCCGAATTTGCCGTTTCGTTGGATCTTGAGAGGTGATCAGCCGCATTCCACGTGATGTTTCCTGTTTCGCTGGATACGACACTGAATTCAACCGGTTCTGTGGTGGCAACTGTGAGATTGAGTGTGGAATCGTCGGTTCTATTGTTCCACCACGATAGAATCGCCGGAGGTGCACTCTCCGAAGCCGTTGATGAACCGCCGCCCATCCCGAAGACGCTGCAACTGGTTACGTTCGCCCAGACATAGTCTGCGGTCGTGTCTCTGCCGTTTCCGATACAGTATTCCGGATTCTCAGTTTCATCCATCCTCAGCCAGCCTGTGCCATTTACGAATTTGTATATTTCGAGCGTCTCTTCTTCGATGCCCCCCAGTTCTGTCTCGTTGTAGCCGATCCTGATGTGCACGCAACTCTTGCCACTCGCGTCGTCTGCCAGCACATTAGCGATCTCTGTGCTGAGATTGACATCGACGCCTTTGACAATCCCAACATCTGTTTCAAGATTGGCTGTGGATCCGTTGACCTCCGTGTGATTGAGCGGACAATCGATCTCTTTTATGCTAATTGTGCCCACGACCAACGTGTCGGTGATATTGACGATCGCAGTTGAATCGCCTGATGTGGCGTCACCCACCCCATCTACCACGATTCCTGTTCCGGGCGGTGCGTTCACCGTTATCCACGCCATGCAGGTCTCGTTTCCTGAGATGCTGCCGTTGACCACATATATCTCGGTTATTCCGGCGTGCAGTGCAGTGAAGTTCACAGCGGAACCGTTCATTCTGTCGAGCATTCCGATGCCTGATGAGTTGAGGTGCCAGAGGAATGTTAGACCGGTGATCGAATTGTTGTACTGATCATAGCCTGTGGCATGGAACCTCGCTTCTTCGCTGATGTTCAGTGTGCAGGGGGTCGGTGTTATGTTGATGTGGTGGAGGGGTGCAGGTGCTGGAAGCGGTCTTGTTTTTGCTGTCGCATTCATCCAGGTCTCGTTGATATTTCCTGATGTATCGACTGACTGCGTTGCGATCGCGTATTCGGTGTCGGCATCGAGACCTGCTGCGTTGTAAAACTCTGTTCCATTTGAGACGTTTGCCGCAAAGTTTCCGTTGAGGCGGATCATAACCTCTGAAAAGTCAGAGTCTATCGGATCTGTCCATGTCCAGTTGATGAATGTCTCCTCGTACGTGGTGTTCGTTAGATCAGTGATTGCAGCTGGTGGGGTTGTGTCAGGACACTGTCTTGTTCTCGCTGTCGCGTTCGCCCATGTCTCGTTGGCGTTTCCGGAGAGATCAACTGTGTGCGTTGCGATCTCGTGTTCGGTCCCAAGAGCAAGACCTGTTGCGTTGTAACACTCGATTCCTGCCGCGACGTTCACAACGAAGCTTCCGTTGAGGTATACTATGACCTCTGCGAAGTCAGAGTCTGCCGGATCAGTCCATGTCCAGTTGATGAAAGTCTGCTCGTAGGTCGTGTTATGCAGATTCGTGATGCTTGCCGGAGCTGTTGTGTCAGGAAGCGGTCTTGTTCTTGCTGTCCGATTTACCCATGTGGCGTTCACGTTTCCTGAATCATCAACGGTCTGTGTTGCAATTGTGTACTCGGCATCTGGATTGAGTCCTGTTGCGTTGTAGAACTCGATTCCCTTCGTGACGTCGGTCACAAAGCTTCCATCGATGCAGACTGACACGTTTGCGAAGTCAGAGTCTGCCGGATCAGTCCATGTCCAGTTGATGAAAGTCCGCTCGTAGGTCGTGTTATCGAGATCGGTGATTCCTGCTGGTGGGGTTGTGTCAGGCGTTGTTGCCGTGTACGTTGTCAGGTTGTGCCATGCACTGTTGCCCGCGGCATCGCTTGCCGAGACGTTCACGAACTGATACCCATCGACCGCCGTTATCGTTCCGCTCCAGATATTCCCACCATCGTGGGTAAGCGGGAGATCCTTTGCCAGAACACTGATAACTCCGGTATCATCGGTTACATCCACGGTGACGAGGATGCCATCACCGGTTATCAGGGTTGTGTTGTTCAGAACTACAGTGTTTATAACTGGTGGTTCTGTCTCCGGAAACTGGATAACCTGCCACCAATGCTCATACCCATTGCCATTGTGCCACCTCTCGAGCCGGAGCGTTGTTGGATCAACGAGTTCTTCCACCCACCTGTTCTGCGGAAATTCGGTCCCGGTTCCATTAGAGGTGCTGCTGACCGATGAAAAACTTCTGTTGAGGTCAACCGGTGCTATTGCAATATCCGATCTCAGATCACCTGACCCCAAACGCCCATTCGCGCACCCCCTCCGGACAGTAACTCCTTCTGGGAACTCAACCACATACCAGCGAATCCGGTTTGTGCACGGCTGCTGGCTGTATCTCTGGAATCTAACCTGATTATCGCTCAGAAGTTCGCTGCCAATAGACGTGTTCAGAAGACCGTTTTTGCCACACCGGTATGTGGAGTAGAGCCACGTTCTCGACGTGTTCACGCTCTCGCTTATGACACCTGTCGCATTCATCGCACCCCCGGATAATTCGACCTCGCCGGTGTAAACGCTCACATCTTCTCCAAACTGAACGACCTCATAGCGGCAGATGGCATTGGTTCCACTGATGCCCCTCTCGCAGCGGAGCGTGGTTGAATTCTCAAGCGCTCCTGTGAAATATCCCTGATGGGCTTCGTTGCTATCGTTGTTCATCCTCGAATGCAGAATGACAACCGATCGGGACGTGTCCACAGAAGTTATAGTAGTTGTATTTGCAACACTATCAGCTTCGAAGGAGACCTCTCCACGCTGCACCGAACAATCAGGACACTCGATCACGTACCACGATATGTGACAGTCACCCGCCCCAACCCCTCGCTCGAACCTGAGCGTGCCCTCATTCACGATATGGCCGGTAGCCTGATGTCTGCCGCCGTTCCCCGCGCCCTCGTTACCAGTGGAGTCCATCAGAAGAAAAGCCTTCGAGATGTCTGCAACGGGTTTCGTGAGGATAACGTCCCTGGATATGCTGCCTGCGGCAATCGTTGCTCCTCCCGACTGAACAGACCACGCAGTATCAGAATCCGCAGCCGCATACCCTGCCATAACCCCGTTATACGTGAGTGCAAGCGTAAATGTGGGCGTGGAAGTGAGGGAGGATGTGGATGTGGGTGAGGACGGGGACATGAATTCTGGTGGAACGATAGCAGTAACAGTGTTGTTTGCAGAATCGATTGTGCTCTCAAGCGGTTCCCACGCCCCATTGGAGTAGCATTCGATTGCAAGCCCGCGCCCATCCAGTCCGCCTATATCGGCGTCTGAATACGATATACTGACCTTGCTTCCGATCGATCGATCTGCAGCATTATCCGGATCTACGGCAGCTATATCCGTATATGTTATCGGAATGCCGTGTGGATCGATCATCGCAGGGTCGTTTCTGCTGCAATCATCCAGCAGGATCGCAGGCGGTGTTTCACCGAAGGAGGGGAATATGCAGGGGGGTGAGGAGATGGATAAGGAAAAGGGGGATGCGGAGGGGGGGGAGGGGGACACATTCATGCCTGCGGTGCCTGCCATGTCAACCATACCAACCCTGCCGCAGGTCAGAATCAAAAAAGCCAGCAAGAGAATGCCTCCACGATACCATCTAATTCGAGTACGTCCGGCTCGGGGGGTTGTAGGCATGGGTAGGCCACCTGTTTCAACCAACGTTCGGCGGACTATGCCTTAAATATTACTGATAATCAGGAATGGTACCGGATGACCTGACAGTCTGTTATCGCGGTAAGATTTACAAAGGGTGAATGAAAATTGGGATACGGAGTATAACAAAAGGAGGCTTGAATCATGGCAGAAAAATGGTGGATTGCGATTGCGTCCGGTATTCTGGCGCTCGTTGCAGTGTATGTTGTGATCGTGCTCCTGTTGGTGAAACTGCTCTGGGCATGGACAATTCCTGACCTATTCCCTGGAGCGGTTGATCAGGGTCTGATCGCAGGAGAGATATCATGGTACGCTGCACTCAAGGTGGCAATCTTTGTTGCGGTGCTGGCTGGACTGGCAGGCGCACGGCGGGGCAAAGAGTCGTAGGGTTGTTTGTGCCGAAAGCGTTGTGATTGTGCGCAAACATCAAGCAGTAATCAGACTTCTTGCCGAATAATTTGGAAAACCGGAATAACGGAAATCTGCAAAACGAAGCAATATATAAATAGAAACAGGTGCCGCCAAAGGTTGCGTTTTATAGCGGGACACGTCTAATGAATAGAAAGATGTGTATGGATGACCGAAAATATCAGAGATCGGCTACCACTAATCGTTTTTGTGTTTTTAGTGGCATCTCTCACAAGTATTTTGCCTGCAACGCATCATCCATGGTTATCACTTTTCATCATTTTAACCGCAGCATTCGCCGGATTGTTCTTGCTTGTGAGATGGCAATGGAATACATACACATGGAAGTGCCAGAGATGTGGCCATATCTTTGAACGATCGGAAAGATCCGTATCAACGGAGTTTTTCAGTCCACATCTTACATTTCCTGCAAGGAAATCACTCAAATGCCCTCGATGTTCAGCGACGTCCTGGTGCTTACAGGTGAGAGAAGAAGATGCGAAAGCTGGAGGTTTAAGGGATGAATGAAATAGAAGATGCGGTTTCTTGTTTTAAGGATGGTTTTAGCTGTTCCCGGGCAGTACTTTCGGCTTATGGGGAACAATTCGGTCTGGATCATGAAAGGGCATCGGAGGTTTCCGGAGCTTTCGGAGGAGGGATGGGTCATCTTGGTGAAACATGCGGCGCGGTGACTGGTGCGTTCATGCTTATATGACTCAAATATGGGAAGACTATAGCAGAGGATGAAAAGCGAAGAGAGAAAGCCCACAGTCTTGTCAAGGAATTCGCTCGAGAATTTAAGTCTCGTAATGGATCGATTACGTGCAGAGAATTGCTCGGCTGTGATATAAGCACCTCAGAAGGGATGAAACTTGCTGAAAAGAATGAACTCTTCGCCACTCGTTGCCCGAAGTTTGTCAGGGATGCCGCAGAGATAATCGAGCAGATACTTTTGTAGCGGCGTCGCATAACCGCGAATATCCGGTTACAGCGCCATCATGAAAATTCGAGTGCATTTCCGGGGAGGGTGTGAGCGCTGCCGCCCTGCACCGTACCGGCTCATCATATCGGATCTGCCCGCCCCCAGTAGTGCGCATACAGATCACGGCACCACTTGCAGAATAAGGGATCATTTCCCACAACCATCGTCGAATGATCCATGCTGCCGTCTGTGAATGGCAGTTTGAACCCGCCTCCGCGATCTGTTACCGCACCACAGATCGAAATGGTTGGAAGCGTTCTGATCTCGATTGCGTGTGGTGGTATGGTTGCATCCACAGTCCGGCATTCATCCACAATCGCGGAGACCTTCTCACGATACGTCTCAGGAAGGATCGCTCTGAAGATGACGCCTGACTTCGCCCTCTCAATGACCATCGGGACTATTGAGTCAATCAAACCATCAACCATCCCGCAGTGATACCGCTCTACATTCCGCATCCGCTCCTGCATGAAATTCATCGCCTCGATTGTGCCGTTGATGAATCTGGCGCCAGAGAGGTCGCCAAACCGCATAACAAGTTCGCGGGGGACCTTCGCGGTGTCGTGGGTCAGGAAAAAGTCGCTGTTCTTGTAGACGAAGTCGATTCCGGGCAGAAACGAGAGCATGAGCCTTCCGAGCGGGGTTATTGCGTAGCTGCCTGCAGCAAGTTTCTCGATTAAGTTCATCCCTGAGAGGCGTTCGATCTGGCGGGATGCTTCGGATGATGTTATCTTCATCTGGTCTGCGATCTTCGTGAATGTCAGGGGCGCAGCCTCAAGCGCGTGAAGTATCTCAAGCCTTGTTTCGCCTGAGAGTTCGAAGAGGAGTTTTGATAGGGTCATAGTCACAGCCTTCCAGTCACGGTTTTTTAGTCACGTCGCATGTCTGTAGCATCGATGATACAGGGGTTGCATCGGTGCTGCAACGATTTATATCTGGCGGAGCGATACTTAATTGCTACCCTGCATACGGGTCGGGTGATGTGGGATTGCCAACGTACGCCCCGGAAGGGAGGGCGTGCCATGATACTCGCACTAACATCCTCTTGCGTCAATCTCGTGAAATCTCGTGGTTTTTTGGCTCTCTGGTAATTCGCGAGTGCAAACACTTTTCCACTCTTCCGGAGGATCCGGTTACGGTAAGGAAGATTAAACCACGGAGAGCACAGAAGATCACAGAGAGTTGTTATTTTTATCTTTCGCCCACTCTGTGTCACTCTGTGTCCTCTGTGGTTTTCCGAAACCTCATTTCGAAAATATCAAAAGTCTCCGGGGTTTTGGTCACTGCAACGCGATGGTACACAAAGACCCGGTTTTTTTCGCATGCAAAACACATACGATAACCGTAAATACATTGCAACCAATCTGTAATTGAGGCGGTAATCGGATGTTGCTTGCAAATTCCAACATGGCTATCTGGGCGTTTTTCTTAACTGTCATTCCCCTGATAATCGTATATCTGCTCAGACCAAAGGCACTCGAGATCACGATTCCATCAGTCATGTTTTTTGCGCAGTTAACGCAGCAGAAAAAGAAATATGATCAGACATTGAGCAAAATAATCAAAGATCCGCTTTTTTTAATTCAGCTACTTGTTTTGCTGGCTTTGATTCTTGCAATCGCTTCGCCTTTCACGAACGAGAGCAAAAGAATCAGTGGCGGGCATACAATAATCATTCTGGACTCCTCGGCGAGCATGCAGGCGGATGGCAGGTTCGATGATGCGATCGGTCTCGCAGAGGGGTATCTCACCGCGCGAAACAGCGTAATCCTCGCAGAGAACGTTCCCGTAATCGTACTGCGCGGCGAGGATGCTGTCGCCGCAAAAAATCTGTTCGATCGATTATCTCGACGAAACACCGCAACAACTACCGACCTGTACAAAGCGATCGTTCTTGGCAGCACTCTGCTCCCTGCTGGCGAGGGCAGGATCATCGTGATCTCTGATTTCACGAACTGGGACGGGGACGATCCGCAGGTTGCAAAGAAACTTGCAGAAGCGGACGGTATCAGAATATCGTTCATAAGCGTCTCAGGCGGGGAAAATAAGGTCGCAATAACCGGCGGGTGGGCTTCGGACGGTGGTGGATATACCTGTATCATCAAGAATTTCATGGCGACTGGTGTTGATTCTACAATCGATGTCCTGTACAACGGCGAGAAGTCCACGCACAATCTGAGAATTGATTCTCATGGCAGCGAGTACTTCGCATTGAACGATATCGGCGCAGGCACAACCGAGATTGTGGTGCATCCGGATGACGATCTGATGGTGGATAATCACGCCTTCGTTGTGGTTCCGTTCCAGCAGAACCAGAGCGTGCTCTACATATCCGATTACGAGACCACACCCTCGGCTACTGTTTTGAAGCTCCTGCCGCCCGTTGATCTCACAATCAAGAGACCGGACGCTGTGCAGAGCATCGGTGTGCGCGACTACGATTGCGTTGTGGTCGGGCTATGCAACGGGAGTCTGCGTCAACAATTGTGCGACAATCTCGCTGACTACGCTGCATCCGGCGGGGGCGTTGTCGTGATGGCGCAGAAAGACTTGCTTTCCATGAATACCGGTCGTCTGTTGCCCATAACCTTTTTAGCCATGGCAAACGAGACCACGCTCAAAGAGGAGCTGGAGAGCCGGGTTATTCGTGATATTGATCTCTCTGAGATTGCAATCGGAAATTATCTGAAAGGGGATGCGAAGCATGGTGCAGTCACCTGGGTCGCAGCAGAGGATGACACGCCAGTAATCTCGTACTGGAGAATTGGGATCGGGAAAGTCGTTTATTTCGGAATTTGTGACATGATGGGCGACTCTGCCTGGAGCGACTTTCACACGTTGCCAGAATACCCGATCTTCTGGATGAACCTGATCGATTATCTCTGCGAAGCAGGCGCAATTGAGGACTGCAACATGCAGACCGGATCGATTCTGCGTTTCGACTCAAAAGTTGCGGTGGTTGCGCCCAACGGAGAGACGATCAAGACAAAGGAGCTCTTACTTGATCAGGCAGGCGTGTACAGGCTTTCCGACCGATCGATTGCCGCAAACCTGTACAATCCGAAGGAGTCGAATCTCGCGGACTCAGGGGACGTGGCTGTTGCGACCGATGAGCCGGAGATTACGGAGCAGATGATCAAGACAATTGTCAAGAAGGAGTTCGACTGGATTCTCCTGATGATTGCGCTCGCACTGATCCTCGTGGAACTGTGGTATATCCGCAACAGGGGTGAACTATGATGCCGGATATCACATACCTGACCAAAATGACGGGCTTTTTGTTTGATAATCCCGATTATCTTTACCTGATCATTCCGGTCCTGATCGTCGGGGGATATTATCTCAAAAAAAGCAAGAAAAAGCTGCTTGTTCTAAGCAGAATCGCTGTTGCTGCCTTAATCATCGTTGCGCTCGCAGCACCCTACACACTCTCGACTCACACGATAACCGACACCGAACCGAGCATCACCGTAATCGATGATAGGTCCGTAAGCATGCAGCTGTTTAACGCGTCCTGTGCGGATGCGGTCTACGAAATGATTCATGCTCGCAACCCGACAGCGCAGTTCAGGTCGTTTACAGGCGATCAATCGCCCATAGGGGACAAGATCATGCAGTACGCCAGAGGGGGCGATCACATCGTTCTTGTCAGCGACGGGAACAGCAACTACGGGCGGGAGCTTGCAGATGCGATATCGGTTGTCGCAAAGACCAACACCACGGTCTACGCAATCGAGCAGGCGCCGGATCATAACGATATGAGTGTTGAGATTGTCGGGAGCAAGAATGTCATAATCGGCAACAAAAACACCTTCGGGATCGTGGTGCGCCAGGCAGGGACAACTGCCAAGTGCGAGCTTACCGTCAATGTGGATGATGCGATCGTGTACCAGAGCACAATCAACCAGAACGAGCGGCTCAAGGTAATGAAGATTCCACACACATTTGAGACACTGGGCAGCCACGCAGTCACCGCAAGAATTGCTCCCGGCGGAGGCGATCATTTTTCAGAAAATAATGTTTTTCATAAGTCCGTGTATGTCGTTCCAAAGCCAGACGTCCTGCTGGTGACAGGCGAAGAGTCCAATCTCAGAGATATCGTCTCCAGTCTCTACAATACAAGCGTAAGCGCGCATTTGGGGGAATTCTCGAAGACAAAGGCAGTAATCCTCGACAACCGCTACATCGAGTCGCTCTCGCCTGCTGATGTTATGAAGCTGCGGGATTTCGTGAGCATGGGTGGGGGGCTGATCGTTCTTGGCGGAGATAACTCGTATGATCGGGGTGGGTACCTGGACTCTGATTTCGAGCGGATGCTCCCTGTCAAGTCATATCCGAGCGAGTACTACGGAAGAAACGATGTGGTGATCGTTATGGATATCTCGGCAAGCATGCTCGCTGAGATCGTTTCCGGAAACGGTGTCTCGTTTCTCGATTACGAAAAGGCACTAATAATCGACATACTTGACGATGATGAGTTCAAAGACGATCGTGTGGGAGTTGTCGCCTTCGGAGGGCGGGCGTACGTGATAGCCGAACTGCAGTATCTCGGAAATGACCCGACGCTGGAGGCGCTTCAGGATACTGTAATGTCAATCTCCCCACAGGGGCAGATGAGTACACCTCTTGAGGCGGGGCTGACGATGGCAGAGGAGATGCTTGCCAATTCTGCCGGCGCGAAGGATGTGGTCATCCTCTCCGACGGAAACAAGATCGATTATGCCAGTTCGCTTGCAATCGCAACCGAGATGCAGGAGAATGGAATCAGAATGCATTTCATCCATGTGATGAGTTCACCGACAAGCAGCCAGACCAAGTACGAGGATATCGCCAGTGCAGTGGACGCCTCGTACGCCCAGACCACATACCCGAAATCAATCAACATTGAGACAGGTCAGCCAGAAGCGGAACCGACGCCAACGCCAACGCCGGCACCGGATATGCCTGGTACATACGCAATCAGAACATTCACAACCAGGCATTTCATAACCGAATACCTCAACCTCTCGGGCGTGATCACCGGATACAACGACGTCACACCAAAACTCGGCGCAAAGAGGCTCGTTGTGACAGACGAGGGAAAACCGGTCGTCTGCACGTGGAGATACGGTCTCGGGCGAGTAGTTGCATTCACAACCGACAACGGAAACGAATGGAGTTCCTCGCTCTATTCCGGCAACAACTCCAATCTGATCTCAGCGGTCGTCAACTGGGCGATCGGCGACCCGAGACCGGAAACGGGTATATTGATTGAGGCAGACGACCTATTTCTCGGCGAGGCATGCGATGTCACAATCGTTTCAGACATCATCCCCAACCTGATCTTCGGAGGCTCTGCGCTTGACGTATCCCGGGTGAGCGAGAAGACGTACAGAACAGAGATCGATCTTGACAAAGAGGGTGTCTATTATCTATCTGATTACGGAATCGCTGTGAATTATCCGCTAGAATACCTTGAGACCGGGATGAATCCGGATATTGCGAAGATCATCCAGTCGCATGGCGGAAAAGTGTACAGCGAAAGCGAGATTACGATGCTGTTATCGGATGTGCGGCGGAGATCAGAGAGGACGGTGTATACGCCTGTGAGTCAGAAGATACCGTTCATCGTAGCAGCACTTGCGTTGTTTTTAATCGAGGTGCTCGTGCGGCGGGTACGGGAGATTATGAAGAGCAGGAGCGGGTGAGTAGCAGCCAGGCAGTCTTTCTCCATGCGCCAAGCATGTTTATCGCAGCTTCCCATTCCATCCAGTCGTCTTCTTCCTCTATCGTAGCCTCCAGCTCCAATTTCTTAGAGAAATCGTCAAAACTCATACCATATTTTCTTTCAAGTTTTTTAATGGTCTTTTCATAGCGGTTGAGTCTATGCTCCGCCGTATCTCTGATCAGATCGCTGAAAAATGTGGCATCCGAACTATACAAACCGATATCTATGAACGGTTTTGCGAGTTCCTCCAGATCCTGAATTGTTCTCTGTTTCATCATGTTCGCAACATATACAATTCTCCCGCGTTGTGCTTATATCTTTTTTTCTGATTCTGATGGATTCTGTGGTTTTCAAAAGATGTCGGAAGAGACTTATTCATCCTTCGCGCCTTCGCGTCTTGGCGTTTCTCTGATTTAACGCAAAGGCGCAGAGACACAGAGACACAGAGAGGTGCCCGCGACTCCACACACGCGAAGGCTGCCGATAGCGACCACAGAAAACAGCAGAACCAGGAACAAAAGTCTCCGTGTGTATTTCACGGGAATTTTCGGTTGTGCCAGATTTTCATAAGATTTCTGTGTTACTCTCG
>JAYEFS010000474.1:0-6957 GCA_034658695.1 Methanobacteriota archaeon
GTGAGCACGGTGAGGGTGGTTTTGGCTACGATCCAATCACCGAGATTGACGGCACAACCTTTGCATCGATGGGGGCTGTGAAAAATGAGATATCCCACAGGGCACGATCGTTTACGAAGTTTGCTGATTGGTTTTTGAGAAACGAGGCGATTTGAACCTTTTCGCGTCTGGGTTCGGTCAACCGAACCGCGGTCATATTGGACGAACCATCGTTCAATGCATCAAACGCAAGCGCGGATGATGCGGGTTCGAGCTCATCAGTATAGTACCAACAGAAATATACAAAATCATTTATTATTTTTTGTAGAGAATTAACCACAGAGGTCACAGAGAAACACAGATTTTTTTATCGATCATTACTCACAAATTCCATCTTAAAACAGGTTATCTGTCTCTGTGACCTTCCGTGCCCTTTGTGGTTTTATTCCCAATGTTTTATTCAGGAAAGCACATACAATTAAAGGGCACAATCGAAAATCCCAGTGAAATGCACCCTGGGACTTTTGTCCTTTGCGCCATCGCGTCTTTGCGTTATTGTTTTCCAATTTAACGAGAAAGGCGAGAGAGACGCGAAGAGTGTTGTCAATCGTGGTCTTCACGTCTTTCGCGTTGTTGCGCATCCAACTGACCATTACGGAAATCACTGGATTTTTAGACAGTGCCCAATTCAAGTCTGGGCGAAAAGAATGTCACTCACGTCTCAGATTCAGGATATGATCCGAGCACCTTGACCATTGCAGTCGTTCTCTCGATTACTTCCATGAGCTCACGTACACCTGCATCCTGGATGTGTCCCTGGAAATCGATATAAAACAGATAGTCTCCGAGAGCTTTTCTTGTCGGGTGTGACTCGATCTTTGTGAGGTTTATTTCCCGCGATGCGAACTCTCCAAGCAGTTCGTGTAGCGCACCCGGGCGATCCTTGCGCAGATCTACAACGATGGACGTCTTGTCGTGCCCGGTCGACCGGGATGCCATGGTTCCGAGAACGACGAAACGGGTCCGATTCCCGTCGGTCTCCTGTATGTCTTCAAATAGGATGTTGAGCCCGTATTTCAGGGCGGTCTCAGCGTGTGCGATCGCTGCGACACCATCCTGCGTTGATGCGAGCTTTGCGGCGTGTGCCGTGCTTGCAGCCACCTGAATGTCAACATCGCTGAAATTCTCACGCAGAAAACGCCTGCACTGGGCGATTGGCTGCGGATGCGAGACGATCGTCTTGATGCTTCCTGCGTCTTCGCTTCGTGCGAGCAGGCAGTGCCGTATCGGCAAGGTGATCTCGTCAATGATCGTCACGTGGCACTTCAAGAGCGCATCAAGCGTGATGCCGATTGAGCCCTCGAGGGAGTTTTCGATTGGAACCACCCCAAAATCGACAGTCTTCCCGACGGAAGAGACAATCTCGGAAATATCATCGTAGTATTTCAGTTTTGGTCGCTTTTCCGCCCATCTCTTTGCCGCATGTTCGCTGAACGTCCCCTCAGGTCCGAGCACCCCGATCACAGGCAACGATGCGCCACCATCAACATCCCGGATCGCATCACCGATCATGAGCGAGAAGTTGCCGGACTTAACATCAGGCGGTTTTTCGGTCGTTCCGATCGCAATTCGCTCATCAGGATATGCCAGTTGTTCGCAGACCGCAACAGGTACCGAAAAACCACGGTCCAGCAGGAATTTCGCGATATCGCGCAGATTGAACCGTGGATCCGGAAGAACGAAGACGGTCTTTCCGAGTTTCAGTTCTCTTACAATCGTTGCCTTTGCGTAATCGATGTCGCGTGCGTGTGCTGTCACTGCCGCAATTTTGGTCTCCTCTACCCCGAGCCTTGCGCATGCGATCTGCATTGAGGATATGCCCGGTATGATTGTGTCCCCCGATTTTGCAAACCGCCCGAGACCTGATAACATGGGATCACCGGTTGAGAGCACCACTGCATGATCCGGGAGTTCCGATATCCGGGAATAGTCCTTAATCTCGTGGCATTCGCATCGATCGCTTCTGACCTGCTCTTTCACCAGTTCGATCGCACGTTTCGATCCGTAGATCACTGCCGCGTTCTTGATAGTATCCACAGCCTCTACTGTCAGGAGATTTCTGCCCGCGCCAACGCCTACGATCTTCATCGCAGGTATTTTTGTGGCGGATGGTATTAAACGGATTGGCATGGATGGTTGCGGATAGTGATGGTTGCGGATAGTGATGGTGATGGTGGTGATGGTGGTGACGGTAGCGGTCAGGAATGGTGACACATCTTAATGCCGCTTGCACAATCAGATATGAACAATGAAAGGAAAACCGGAGCGATACGAGAAACTGCTGAAAGATGCGCTCTCTGATGCAAGCATCGTGCCAGACGATGCGTCGCACCTGTATGCCGTCGCAGAAGATTTTTTATTGATGGCAGAATCTTATTATAAGGATGGCGTCCATTTCCTTGAAGTCGATGATCGTGTCAATGCGCTGGTATGTTTCAGCTATGGGCATGCGTTCATCGACGCAGGTGTTCGGTTGGGCGTCTTTTCGGCGAGGTAATTATGGATTACATAGTAACGATGGAAGCGGCATGGTCGGTGCGGGATGTCGAGACGATAGACGACGCTATCGGCGTTGCAATTTCGGAAGCGGGCAAGCAATTTCACCCGAATCTCGACTTTGTGGATATTGAGATCGGGTCGATTGTGTGCGAGAAGTGCGGAAAAGAGATGGAGGCGGTGATGCTGGTTGCAAATACAGCGCTCGTTGGGATGATTCTCACACTGAAGGTCTTTGACGCGGAGAACGTGGAGCATGCATCGCGGATCGCCAAGTCTGTGGTCGGGCGTGCACTCAAGCGTGTGCCCCTGCGCGTGATTGAGGTTGCGGAATGGGACGGGTAGGTGATGCACTGAGCAATGGTGCACACACATGGAAGCAGAACCCAATCCTGTGCGTCCCATTTCTCCTTGACGCCCTTGCTGAGTTCGCGTTTTTCATGTTGGTACTCGCAGGGGTTGCAATCGCAATCGGAACAGAGGCGTTAATGGAGGTCGCCACCGGGTTGTCAGAGCTCGTAGCGGTGTCACAATCGTACTCGAGTGGAGGTGATCCTTCGATTGAAGCCATGTTCGAGATCGTGAATGGTATCTATCACTCGATAGTACCGTTCATCGGAGTGTATATCGCCGCATCCGTGATCCTTGTGATTGGGTGCGCGCTGATCAGCTCATTTTTTGAGTCCGGTGCGATCGGCATGGCAAAGACAGCGACCGAAACCGGCGTAACAGGTATGCAGGACCTATTTTACAGTGGCAGAAAGAGTGCAATCGACCTCTTTCTCGCAAATATTGCAATCGTTCTCATAATTCTCGCAGGGATCGTGTTTTTGGTGCCGGGCGCACTCCTGCTCAGGACGTCGGGTGAATCCATGCTTTCGGCAGCCGCAATCTTTGTTGGTTTCATTATGTTGTCGCTGTACATGATCATCCTCGGAATTGGGCTCTTGCCGGTCAAGTACGCGCTCGTTGTGGATCATCTCGGCGCAATCGAAGGTATCAACCGGGGGTGGAGCTTCTTTTCATGCCATAAACTGGATGTTCTGGTGATGTTCTTCGTGATGTTTGTGATATACATGCTTCTGGGCATGATCGAGAATATTTTTTATGTCACCCCGATTACGGCGCAGATCTGGCAATTCGTTGGCTGGATGATCAATGTCTGCGTCATTATGCCGCTGATTGCGGTTTGGTGGACGCGCCTATACATCATGAGCAAGGCATAATTACGAATGATCCCTACTCAGTAGGTAGATGTCGACGCGAAGCATCACAATCAAAGGAGCAAGGGAGCACAACCTGAAGAACATTAGTATCAAGCTCCCACGGGATAAGTTTATAGTGATAACCGGAATATCAGGGAGCGGCAAATCGACCCTGGCGTTCGATACACTCTACGCTGAGGGGCAGCGCAGGTATGTTGAGTCGTTGTCCGCGTACGCGAGGCAGTTTCTTGGGGTCATGAGCAAGCCCGATCTCGACAGCATCGAGGGGATCTCCCCGGCTATTGCAATCGAGCAGAAGACGACGAGCAAGAACCCGCGGAGCACTGTTGGAACGGTTACTGAGATTTATGACTATTTGCGGTTGTTATTCGCAAGAATTGGCATACCCCACTGTCCGGAGCACGGAATCGAGATTGTCGCGCAGTCGCCGGAGCGAATCGCAAAGAGAATCGCCGAGGAGCTCGGTGGGAGCGAGGGGGCTGGAGAATGTGGGGGTGCGGATGGGGTGGGGAATGGGGGCAAGAGTGCGGGTGGAGGTGAGGGTGGAGGTGCGGGTGAGGGTGAGAGCAAGAGCGGGAATGGAAGTACCGGTACGGGGTCGGTGATTATCTTATCCCCGATCGTCAGGCAGAAGAAGGGCACCTACGAGAAGCTAATAGCCGACCTGCACAAGGAAGGGTACACCAGGGTGCGGGTCAACAGAGAGATCCACCGAACCGACGAAAAAATAGAACTTGAAAGATACAAAAAGCACGATATTGAGATCGTGATCGACCGGCTCCACACAGATGACGGGTCAAGGCTCGCCGAAGCCGTTGAGAATGCGTTACAGAGGTCGGATGGTCTCGTGATCGCTCTCGACAATGACGGCTGCGAGCACACGTATTCATCGAAGATGGCGTGCCCGATCTGCGGCATCGCGTTTGAGGAGTTGCAGCCGAGGATGTTCTCGTTCAACAGCCCGTTTGGCGCATGCCCGCTCTGCCACGGGCTCGGAATCACAATGGACTTTGACTCCGACCTGATAATCCCTGACAAGGGCAGATGCATCGCCGGAGGCGCGATTGCGATCTACAAAAATGCTATAGGTGGGTGGAGAGGGGAGCAGGTGGCTACTGTTGCAAAACACTTCGGATTTGACATCTTTACACCGCTAGAAGACCTGACCGAGAAACAGTACGATGTTCTGATGTACGGCACTGATGAGCCGATCAGGTTCAATATGACCATGCGGGATGGAGATGCGAGCTGGTCTCACACCGGCGTATGGGAGGGGCTCCTGCCCCAATCCGAACGGTTGTACCGGCAGACAGACTCCGAGCACCGGCGGCGTGAACTGGAGCGTTTCATGAGAATTTCACCGTGCACAGGTTGCGGTGGAAAACGGCTGAAGGAGACGGTTCTGGCGGTCACGGTAGGAGAAAGATCGATAATCGATATTACAGACATGTCGATTAATGCATGCATCGAATTCTTCAGAGATATCACGCTCACCGAGAAAGAGCTTGAGATTGCAGGATTGATTCTGAAAGAGATTGTGAACCGGCTTGATTTCCTTGTGAAAGTCGGTCTCGGTTATCTCACGCTTTCGAGGTCGGCAAGCACGCTTTCAGGAGGTGAAGCGCAGCGAATACGACTCGCAACGCAGATCGGAGCCAATCTGATGGGCGTACTCTACATTCTGGACGAGCCATCAATCGGTCTGCACCAGCGAGACAATCAGAAGCTGATCGATACACTGCACAGGCTGCGTGACATCGGAAACACACTCATAGTCGTGGAACACGACGAAGAGACGATACGAAAAGCGGATTACGTCGTTGACATGGGTCCGGGCGCAGGGGTGCACGGGGGATGGGTGGTTGCAGAGGGGACGCCAGAGGAGATCGAAGCAAATCCCGAATCGCTCACAGGCAAATATCTCTCAAGGCAACTCGCAATAGCAACGCCTGAACGAAGAAGAACGCCACGCGGGCACATCTTGGTTAAGGGGTGCAGGCAGAACAATCTGAAGAATATTGATGTTGCGATACCGACAGGGGTTTTAACGCTGGTCACAGGCGTTTCAGGGAGCGGAAAGTCCACGCTGATCTATGAGATACTGTACAGGGGGCTGATGCAAAAGCTTCATGGTTCCAGGCAGCGAGCCGGGTTGCACGACGAAATTGTGTCAGGAAAGGAGATTGACAAGGTCCTCGTGATTGATCAGAGCCCGATAGGGAAGACGCCGAGAAGTAATCCCGCAACATACACAAAGGTCTTCGATGAGATACGAAAGATCTTTTCGGGGACAAAAGAGGCGAAAATCAGGGGATATAAGCCAGGCAGATTCTCGTTCAATGTCCAGGGGGGCAGGTGCGAAGCCTGCAGCGGGGACGGCGTGATCAAGATCGAGATGAACTTCCTGCCAGACGTCTATGTGGAGTGTGAGGAGTGCAGAGGGGCGCGTTACAACAACGAGACGCTGGAAGTCAAGTACAAAGAGAAAACGATTGCGGACGTTCTTGATATGACCGCTCTCGAGGCACTGGACCTCTTTGGAAATGTCCCCGCAATCAGGCGCAAGCTCGAGACGCTGATTCGGGTCGGGCTGGGTTACATCAAGCTCGGGCAGAGATCCACCACGCTCTCAGGAGGAGAAGCGCAGAGGATCAAGCTGACAAAGGAACTCTCGAAGAGAGACACCGGAAAGACACTGTATCTCCTGGACGAGCCCACAACCGGGCTTCATTTCCATGACGTCAGGAAGTTAATAGAGGTTTTAAACGACCTCGTGAAGAAAGGCAACACCGTTGTTGTGATCGAGCACAACCTGGACGTGATCAAGTCAGCAGACCACATAATCGACCTCGGTCCCGAAGGGGGCGATGCTGGCGGGATAGTGGTTGCAACGGGGACTCCGGAAGAGGTTGCTGCGAGCACGGGAAGTTACACAGGGGAATTTTTGAAACGGATTCTGCCCAGGACGTGACTTGAGGAGCTGGAGCGGAAGTGCCGGGTTTCAGTCCGAATGTTGCACATCAGCGCTGCCTGTTCCAGCACGGTCTCTGTCGCATTCTTATGCTTGTTGGGGGATACCCGTACTTCCGAAGTATTCGTTTAACAATCACCCGGAGCTTTGCCTGAACACGCTCTCGTAATGTCCATTCGATTGTCGGATTGTTGCGAATCGTATCAACAAGCTCTCGTGCAATCG
>JAYEFS010000475.1:0-1508 GCA_034658695.1 Methanobacteriota archaeon
TGACTAAAGTATGGGACATCAGGCTTGCCGCGCAAACATTACGCGTCACGGACCGATCGCTCCTGCCGCCGCCTGCAGCAACATCAGCGCATCGAGCGACGTGACCTTGCCGTCGCGGCTCACGTCAGCAGCATCGTTAAACGGGCGGCTGCCGACCGCGATTGCAAGCGCGATTGCGGCGTCTGTGGGGGTGAGGTACCCGTCGCGGTTGAGGTCGCCGCGTACACTGTTATCGACAGAGAACGCACCGGTTGTCGCATAAGCACCTGCAAGGTCGCCGTCGTACGGTCTAATTCTGAAGTACGCGGTGGCATTCGTCTGTGGTATGTCTGTACCGCTTGCCCACACGAATGTATGATCCACGCCATCAGGGGCACTTGTCAGATTAATCATGCCATCACCGTCTTCACCCATGGTTGCATCGATCCAAGTGATGTTGTCGAGGCGGTACTGCGCCATTATCGTGCAATTGTCGCTTTCGGCGTCCTTCAGGTTGTATAATATCGTGACGTTTCCGCTCTGATCTCCTGCCGGTGTGCTGATCGATACGTTGGGTGCGTATTTGATCAGGATGCGGGTTGGGTCAATACTATTGTCGGTGGTGCCGTCGCCGTCATCATCAAATTCCATCGTACAGTTTGCGTTCTCAGAACTGAAATTGACACCGGCAGTTGCGTTTTCTGCCGCACCGAGTGTAATATTTTCGTAGATATATTTGATAGTTATGTTTTCCGTTCGATGACTGATTGTGATGCTACCTGCTGATTCTTGAGCCAATGTCGTTTGAGATGTGCTGATAGATAATGTCGCACTATCTACTGGTTTCTTTTTACACAAATACCAATCATCCGGCTCGCCACTTTTGAAGAGATAATATACGATGACCTGATATTCAGAACCAAGAGGCTCTGTGTAGTATGTATTGGGGATTTCACGTAGGACATTACCATTTTTGTCCGTTCCAGTCTTAGCATCTCCTTTTTCCACATAACACGCACCGTTTGGGACGTCCCCTACGAATGTGTATCTCTCAAGAATATTAGTCCATTCTGTTGTATACGGGTTGTATGATTTCACTCTGTCAGTGTCAGCAGCGATTTTAATAACCCGATATCCATGATGATCAATATCCGGAGAGTGGATATCCGGATCTTTCGTAGCACTTCTCGTCTGGATAAACTGAGTTTTATGTGCATCAAGATCATCTGAGACCGTTGCTATATAGTCTTTATGTGTATGCCCCGTGAGAACCAAATCGACAGTATTATTGATACAATAATCTATAAATTCACATCGGTTGAATGCAATGGATGCATCGTTTCCACCATGTTCTTCCGGACAATCGTTACTCACCGGAAGCTCAGATGCCCCCTCTACGAACGCATCATCACTATCACCTATTGCCGGATGATGCATGAAAATAATCTTGGGCATTCCGGGGGGCATTTCGGACAAGTTGGTTAATTGAGCCTCATTCAGACCATCGCCTTCTGGTGAAGAATCATAAT
>JAYEFS010000476.1:0-1507 GCA_034658695.1 Methanobacteriota archaeon
CATCGAAGAGCGCGATCTAACCGTTTACATCATTCTTGACGTGTCTGCAAGCAACGAATTTGGTTCTGAGCAGCGAAAGCGGGATTACGGGGTTGAGATTGCGGCGTCGCTCATCTTTTCAGCACTTGCAAACAACGACAGCGTCGGGATGTTTCTCTGTACAAGCGAGGTTGAGGAGTTCATACCGCCGAGAAAGGGGAGGTCGCATCTCTTCAAACTGCTGCGGGAGATGATCTATTTCGAGCCTGAGAAGAAGACGACCGATCTCAACAACTGCATCAGGTATATATCAAATGTTGCGAAGAGGCGGAGCATTATGTTCGTTGTATCGGATTTTTTTACAGAGGACTTTGAGAAGAGCCTCGGGATTCTGAAAAACAGGCATGAGGTGATATTAATCAACGTAAGCGACGTGAGGGAGTCTGATATTCCGGATATCGGGTATGCGATGATGGAAGATGGCGAGACCGGCGAGCAGTTCCTGGTCAATACATCCGACGAGAGGTTCAGACAGAATTATGTTGAGATCATGGACCAGAGAAATAGGCTGCTCTCCGAGAAGATGAAGCGGTTGAAGGTGGATATGATCAACATACGGACTGATCAGCCCTTCGAGATTTCGCTGCGGCGGTTTTTCAGGCTGAAAGAGAAGAGGATGCGGTAAGTTTATTACGCGAATGGAGAAAAGCAGTGTTGGTGATTCGGATGGAAAGTATATACTGGATAACTGGGAAATATATGTTGTTGGGATTGTTTGTCTCGTTACTCGTCGGATGTGCATGCGGTACTGCGCTTGAGTTCAGCGGAGGGGTTGTAGAATTAACGGGCGCGCAAAACGAAGATATCGTCTGGAACGAGTCCAATTTCAGAGGATTCTGTTATGATCTGGGTGATGGTGTCTGCGCTGGCGGTGAAACGCTCTTGATTACCGCGGGCACGCTGGAAGGTCCGGATGTTGACCGAACCATCGATGAAAGCAACCTGATCTACACCACACGCCCGCTCTGGCGTGAATACGAACTTCATAAAAATATAGGGTTGACTGTTGATAGTGACTATTATGGGGGGGACTCCGGGTACTGTGTTGAGTTCTGGATGGGCGAGATGTACATAGCCATCGAGAGGCACGCGCATAGACTCGTAAAGCCGCTCGTTGAATTTAACAGCGCCGACATCAAAACCCTTGCATCAGGCGAGAAGTGGGATCTTGGCGGAGGTTTTGAGCTCGAAGCAAAGCAGATCGATCTCGAGGGCAAGAAGGTGTGGCTATGTCTGTACAAAGACGGAAAAGAGATTGAGAGTGAAGTGGTTGACACTGAAAATCTCAATCTGCAGGATCGTGTATACACGTATACAAAAGATCTTGCCGGAGAATACGACGTCCCGATATTTTCATGTTACGTCTCCGCAGTATTCAGAGGGACGTGCTCCGATCTGGTGCAGATCATGTACGTATTTCTGATCGATGACGATGTGACTACAATTGATTGCGGTGATGTGTATGGTT
>JAYEFS010000477.1:0-6937 GCA_034658695.1 Methanobacteriota archaeon
CTAAAGATAACCGGAACGATCGGTCTCCTGTTACTGGCGGCAGAGGATGGAAAACTCGATTTAAAGAGTTCAATCGACGATCTAATTTCTGCCGGCTTCAGACTCAGCAAAAAAGAGTATGCGAAGATCGTTTATAGTGCGGTGGATCGGTTAACTCGAGCTTTTTCGGAAGCCCTATTGCGAACCACCTCACCCCCCCGCTCCACAACCGCACCATCAGCAAGCCAGATCACCCTGTCCACCATATCCGCGTCCTCAAGCTCATGCGTAACCATCAGGATCGTCTGCCCGATCTCCCGGTTCAGCGCCTGAAACAGCTCAAGAATCTGCCTCGACGAGACACTGTCCAGATTCGCGGTCGGCTCGTCGGCAAAGAGAATCTTCGGCTTGTTGATGAGCGCCCGCGCAATTGCTACCCGCTGCTGCTCGCCGCCTGACATTTCCCTGGGGCGGTGGTCTGCTCGCTCAGCAAGCCCGACCTTCTCGAGCGCATCCATACCCTCCCGGGCGCATGCTCCCTGTGACAACCCGAGAGCCATTGCCGGCAGATACACGTTCTCAAGCGCTGTCAGTTCAGGCAGGATCGCGTACTCCTGAAAGACGTAACCGAACTTCTCGAGCCGAAATCTCGTCCGTTCGGACTCGGATAACCCTGAGATCTCTGCCCCGTCGATCGTAATCTCGCCTTCTGTCGGCGTGTCAAGAAGCCCTAACTGGTGCAGAAGCGTTGATTTCCCGCTCCCGCTTTTTCCCATGATCGCTGCAAACTCACCCCGCTTGATATTAAGCGTCACGCGGTTCAGCGCTGGCACCTGCATCGTTCCCATGGTGTACGTTCGTGAGAGGTTTCTTGTCGCAATTATCGTGTCCTGCTCATCTCGTCCTAGCCGTCGCATCATTTAGTCCCCCCAGATTGCATCAAGGATCGTCTCACGCACCGCCCGCCACGACGGGATGAAGCCAGCGATCAGAGCTGCGGCAATCAGAGCTACACCCCTTGCAATCGCATTTTTCTGCTCGATTACAAGTGTTACGTCCCCCATCGGGAAGACCAGCGGATGTTTGATGTAATACGGCACGAGCACCATGAACATGACCATAAGTCCCGCGATGCAACCGCATATCGCATAAAATACCGCCTGGAAGACGTACGATCTGATGATTATCGATTCCTTGATCCCGATTGCCCGCAGAATCCCCATCTGCCTCCGTTTGCTGACCGTGCTTACATAGATCACAATAAAGATCGTGATTCCCGCAACAAAGAGACCGATTGTGCTTATGAGCGTATTTATCGCAGTAAAACTCTGCGTTATCGTTGCAACGATGCCTGCGTATACTGCCCATGTCTTGATATCCTCATGAACGCCGAGCACGGTGAATTGCTCTACGTATATAGCCTCACCTCCTTTCCTCTCGGTCTTAACAAGGATCTGGGATGTCATATCCGTGGTTCCGAGCACCGATTCCATCTCCTTTTCGGTGATGTATGCCAGCTGGTTCGACTGGATGAAATTCGTATCGAAGATTCCCTTTATCCGGTACTCCCGCCTGACTCCGTTCTTGAATGCAACCTCAACAGTGTCCCCAACCACAACTCCGCCGAGCGAGAGGTGCTCGAGGCTCCCGCCATGCCCACCTGCAATCTCTTTTCCGATGACAATCTCGTCCCGGTCGTATTTGCTCAGATACTCACCCGCAATCATCATCTCAGGGACTGCGCTTACCGTAATCTCGTTGTTGGGATCAACCGAGCGCACAGTCCATGCACCGCTCTTCTCCTCATGTGTGATGGTCGAGGCAGTAAGATACTGCGCTGAGGTTCCGAGAACCCCGGGGACGCTATTCACCTTCTTCAGTATCGAGTCGGGATATTTGATGTAAGTCTCCTCATCTTTAGGCTCGATCACGATGTTGCTGTAGAGTGTCTCAATCACCTGATCCTCGGATGCGTCAGTCAATCCGGCAAAGAGCGAGGACATGAACATGAGATTCACGAAGGCGAGCGCCATTATGAGGATCGTGAGTACTGATGTGCCTTTATTGCCCTTTGCGATGGATTTATAGGCGAGGAAGGCTGAAACCTTGAGTTCTGTTGTTACGGAGGTCATTTTAATCAATTATTTGATATTCGTGCCATTTGTGACATTCGTAGACATTCGTGATTTTTTGGTCTCCTGGTCGTGATTTGGATCACGAATGCCGCGAATGGGCGAATTACACGAATCTAATCCATTCATTTCTTCCTACGGAGGTAGAATGCACCGACAACAACGAGCGCAGCCACAGAGAGAGCCGGGATCAGCATATCACCGTTTCCATTGTTGCCAACATACAGCACCAGATCAACGGTTGTCGCATGATCTCCGAGATCGTCTTCGTACGTAATCACAGCGCTATATGGAATATCACCGCTCTCTGTTGCACGGAAGTTGAAGATGCATGGTGCATCGTCGTCTGCCTCGATTTCGCCGAGAAACGCGGTCCGGGTACCCTCAAACGGGATATCGATCGCAACTTTCACAGACTCGGCATCGCCATGTCCGGAATTCTCGATCTGAAGCATGAGTGTCATGGCATCACCGGTTGCGGGGTTCTCCGGGCGAGTCTTCACGCTTGCAATGCAGATATCGGCGTCCCCAACCACGTTGACCCCAACAGAACTCTGCGAGGTTGCGTTTCCGCCGCTTTCATCGTCATAGTACATCCTTACTGGAATCGTGTGCGCACTGATTTCTGCTGTGTCACTCACCAGAATCCGGTAGCTCAGCCTCTCCGATGCGCCAGCATCGAGTTTCCTGATGACAAACGTGTCTGCCCCGACCGGGACGAACTGGGGGCTATCGAGCACTGCAGTCACCTGTACTGTGCTCGCAGTCCCGGTTCCCTCATTTGAGACAAGAAAACTAAGATCAAATGTGTCTTCTGGCTTTATAGTCTCCGGATCGATCATGATCTCTGAAATTACGAGTTTCGGCGTGCCACGCACAACAACTGGGACGGTCAGGTTCTGCTCGCGGTGTGCGCCGTCATTGGTCCACGTCGCCCCGAGTTCGATCTCGTAATTGCCAGAGACTGCAGCAGGATCAATGTGGAGCAGGTATGTCTCAACGCGGGCGCCATATCCGATAATCGTCTCGAATCGCATAATTCGATCATTCTCGTTTTTGGGAATGATCGGTGAATCCGGCATGATCGTGAGTACAATGCCGCTTGCCGCACCTCCGCCGCGGTTCTCGATTATAACCGAGAGGACGAGATCACGTCCCGGATCGACTGGCTGAGGCGTGAGTTCGTTTACGGTGATTACGAGATCAGCGTTGTCCCCGCTGTGATGGGCAGCGCAGGAGGCTGGTGCGACAGTGATTACGATCACAAAAATTGCTATGAGTGCGATCATCTCCCGCAGGATGATCTGTCTGATTGTTGTTTGAGTGTACATTGATACCACAGGGTAATATTTTCCGAACGCGGCAATTAAGTGTCCCTTTGCCGAATACGGATCAATGCAGGAGCGATGCGATCCCTGTATCATCGATGCTACGGGAGATGGATATGTGACGGTCGGCGTAGCTACTCAGTGATCACCGAAGAATAAAATAGCAAAAGTACATGCCCAATAACGGCACTGTCTGAAAACCAGGTGATTTATCACCGCGGAGGGCGCAGAAGGCTGATGCGACAGCGATTGCGATCGCCATGTGTGCTGTGATTGTTATGAGTGTGATTAAACCACCCCGGAGGATCGGTCTGATTGTTGTTTGGGCATGCATTGACATACCGGGCACTATTGGCAGAACGTGTTAATCAAGTGTCTCTCCATACGATACGGATCAATGCCGGGTTAATGCGACCCGGTAACATCGATCTCGCAATAGATCGATTGCGTTGTGGTTGCTTTTGCGCACACGGGGGTGACAATTTTGCAACAAGCACACATACCAGATCAGTGGACATCATCCGATTTTGGACGGACTGGTGTAATTAGCAATATGATATGATTTTGGTTATTATGCGGATAATCCAATATCTTTATATAGCATAAGGTGTCTGGTTGGTGATGCACACTTCCGAATATGTTGAGTTCGGATGCGCGGCAAGAACGAAATACGAGAGGTGTAAACGAAAGAAACATGGAAACCACCGCGAGCACGATCAGCATCCCACATAGATAAAGAACCCACGCGAACGGTTAATCATGGTCTGTGTGGCGATGTTTTCCATGTGCGGAATTTCTCGCACATGTGGTACAGTTTTATGAATATTTCATATACACGTTTAGGTATGATGAATGTGACAAAGTAGGACTTATGGATCGTCTATATTCGATGCTCTTCGGAAAAGATCTTCGTACATCTGGTATTCATCTCCTTCTGTGATGATTCGATTGTTGGCGTCAGGGTATTAAAGTACCCATACAAAACAGCGGGGCGCCAACATTTGCATCGAATCCCGCATCACACCATATCCCCGCCACCATACCGCTTCCGGTCCTCGAGTTCCTGTTTCTTTGCGGCGTTCCAGCCGGATACTGCCTGAAGATACCCGGTAACCCGGGATAGCTGCTCCACATTCGCTGATCCGCAGTTCGAGCACTCGTCTTTGAGCCCCGCGTCCATGTGGTTGCAGTCAACACAGATCGTCATATCTCGTGTGAATGCGAAGTAGCCGGTCTGCGTGTTCTTCGCGATATGCATCGCAAAGTCCCTGAGCCCAACTGTGTCTGGCATGCTCTCACCCATGAAAATGTGCATGATGTTTCCGCCGTCCACGATCGGGAAGAAGACGTGCTCGATATTTATTCGCTCTGCGAGCGAGACGTCTGCGCCCGGTGGGACGTGTGTTCCGTTTGTGTAGTATATCGGAAGGTCTCTTGTCTCGTGAATATGCGCAAGTGCCCCGTCGAGATCGCCTTTGACCACGGTTTTTGCGCATTTTGAGTACTCGCGGTGCAGGATGTCTGATACCGCGAACCGCCCGGTCGTCGTCTCTGCAGGCGTCCTCGCAAGCGCGATCGTGATGTCGTGCTCTTCGCTTAGCTGTTTTGAGTATAACTCCATCTCGGTCATCGCCCTTATTGCAAGCTTCCACGCATCCTTTGATTCGTGCATCTGGTGTCCGATGTGGTACTGTACCATCTCGTTGATGCCGACGACGCCGACCTCATAGACAAGCCCCTCTATATCGACCGCCTGACAACCATACTCTCCTGTGATCGGATCCTTCGGGCGCTGGGTCGCAAACGGCATCCGCCCGCGCTCGATGATCTGCTGCATCCACGCCCTTTTGATCTTGAAGAGTTTCACTGCGATGTCCATCAGGTGTTTCAACTCGTCGAATAGTGCGGAATCGTCGTGATTCGCACGGTACGCGGCTCTCGGGCAATTTATTGAGATCACCTGCCACGCGCCCATTGAGAAGTGCTTTCCGTCTGCAAAGATCAGTTTATCATCAAAATCGGAATCAGTGTCTGCATTTGAGGAGAAATTATAAGCACAGCATTGATAGCAGCTTATACCTTCTCCAGCCCCACGATACTCCGGTATCTGGTTATCAAAGTACGGAGCTCCGAATTTTGCAGAAAGCTCAAATGTGAGGTCGTACAAATCAGCATACGTTGGAAGATCAGGGTTCTCTTTGTTGAATTCCTCGTCTTCCTCCATGAAATCGGGTTCTATCGATATCTCGGGCTTCGGGAAGTTGAACGGCTTGCCCCAGTAGTCTCCTTCGAGCATCACGTTCATGAGCGCCCTGAACGAGAGCCGGACCTCCCGCTCGAACTCGCCATAAGTGCGGAGCGGTGCCTGATCGGAATCGCCATTCCAGATGTTTCCTTTGTATACAATCGGTTTATCTCTCCAGAGCTTCGGAACCCCTGGAGCTAACTGGACTGACGAAAAGACGAGCTGTCCGCCTCTTGCGACCATCATCTGCGTCATCTCGTATACGAACATCTGCATCAGCTGTTCGATCTCCTCGTAGCTCATTCCCTCGATATACGGTGCAAGAAACGTCAGGAAGTTGTAGAACCCCTGCCCACCAGCGAAGTTCGTCTGAGCACTCCCTAGAGCCTTCACCGCATGGAGAATCGCAACCTCTGGCTTCTTTGCAGGACCCGCAACGCTTGACTTTGTGCCGCTGCCATCCGGCATCAGCCCGTAGTAGAAGAAGTACCTGAGGTCCCAGTCCATGCAGAAGCTGCGGGTTCCGAAGTACTCAAGGTCGTGGATGTGAATGTCGCCGTTCAGATGGTAATCAGCGAGTTTTGGTGGCAGCAGCAGCAGATATTGCTCTTTTGATATTTTATCAGCTTTTTTCTTGTGACTGGTCTCTGCATTATCCTGGAGATTTGCATTTTCATTCGCCTCGAATCCCGACCCCACATCGATCTGGTGCGCGTCGTAGACTGGGGTACCCACCCTTGTTGCGATGTTTCGCCACTCCAGATGCCCGCGCTCGAGAAGAATTACGTTTGTGAGCTCGCGCACGAGTGGTCCTGAGAGATGGGTGATGCCGATCTTCTTGATACGCTTCTCCACCTCTGCTGCGACCTGTTTCGCCTCGTCCTCGGTTATCGGGTCGATTCCGTAGAACTCCCTGGAGAGCTTCGTCTCCTTTATGAGCTGGGCTACGATCGCACCTCTGTCCCAGTCCATCAGGTGCCCGTCCGTTGTCCGGACCCTGGGCATACGCGGCACGCTTTTGCAGTCAAGCGTCTTCTGCACGGTGTCATGCGGATATCTCTGCCGTTTCATGACGCGCTCCCGGTCAGATCGTCGATTACGTCCTTTCTGATCCGGTCCCCATCAAACAGCTCGTTAAGAGTCAGAAACGAATCATTGACCTGCAAAACAGGCGCCATCATCGTGAAGACACCGTTTACGCGCAGTTCGGTGAGTGATTCCGGCGTGGACATATCTGCCACTGTATATTCGGC
>JAYEFS010000478.1:0-6912 GCA_034658695.1 Methanobacteriota archaeon
CAGACCGTGGTCTCTCCTGCAGCATGAACCGCATGACCCTGATCGCCTTTGTAACAGGCGAGCCACTTCCCACAAGTTGCTGCACATCTACGCCAGCGAATATCTCGAACAATCGATCGATGTCCTTATCGTCCATCTTTCGCAGGGTCTCGAGAGCAGAACGCCCAAGAAGATGCTCGCTTTTGAATTCCTTGCCCCACAGTCTCTGGTATTCGGATAACGTCTTCCTGGATGTATTTGATGCTGCCACAGCCTTTGCCGCAACCGTTCCGCAGATCTCGCCTGCACGCATGGCATAAGCGATTCCGGACTGTCCTGCCGCGCCGCCTGTTACCATGATCCCGTCTGCCACAATCTCATTCGGGATTGTTGCGATTGGATCGCCTCCGATATGCTTGTTGACGATTCTGAGATCGGATAATCCCTTCTCCATCTTGAATTTCGCAAGCCACCGGTCAAAAAACCTGGAGACGTCCTCTCCGTGTCTCCGCACAAAGACTCCGAGGTATGCGCGGTCGCCGCCGCATGGCGAGTATGTTGCCTTCCATCCGGGAGCGATGCTTCCGACATAGTACTCAAAATGATCGGGGTCGCCGATTCCGTCCGCTTCAACCTCTGCTTCGATCGCCCATGCGATATCGTTGGGATGCTTCGTAGGAGAGAGTCCACAGATCGATGACATGTTGGAGCGGATGCCATCTGCGATTATAACAATGCTTGACGTGAATGTTTGGTCATCTGTGCTTGTCCGGATGATATTCTTCTTTTTGATGATGCTGTGAGCAGAAACACCGGTTTTGATATCCACGTTGTTCTTTATCAGCTCTTTGACATAATGTCTGTCGAATTTTTTCCGATCAATCACGTATCCGGGCGTATCAATTGTGATTTTGTTGCCTGCAGGCGACACGATCCGCATCCCCTCGATATTGCGCATTACGTACTCGGAGCGGACGATCTCTCCGGTTCGGTCGAACATCCCGTCAAAGAACGTGTTCGCAGGATGCGGGGGGTCGCCGATACCTTTCTTTCGTTCGATTAATGTCACGTCTATGTCGCGCATAGCAGAAGCGATCGCAGCGCTGATTCCCGCGGGGCTTGCCCCGATTACGAGGACATCGGTATCAGTCTCCATTCCGAAAACCCTCCTCGTCCGAGTGCCGCTCGATCAGATCCGCAAGCCCGGAATCGAAATCGAAATCGTGGTTGTGGTTGTGATCCTGATCGTACCAGCGGTTCAGCACATACTGCGGATAGATCGGAAGCCGCTCCTTAAGCTTAATTCCAATTCTTCCGAGTTCTCTCTCAAGTTCGGCGATCCTAGGCCATTTCGCTTCAGGATTGATCCAGTCGATTGTGTACGGCGATATTCCACCGAGATCGGATGCTCCACACCTGATCAGATCAGAGAATCCGGTGAGATTTGGCGGCACCTGAATTGTGATCTCGCCGGGCAGTATTCTACGTGCCGTTGTCACCGTATCCGCAATCTCCTGATCAGAGGGCTCCGGGAAGTCTGCCATCGCCGTATCAGGCTTTGGAGCGAACGGCTGGATGATCACCTCCTGGATGTGCCCGTACTTGAGGTGCAGATCTCTGACTATGGTCAGTGATTCGATGCGATCCTCCATGCTCTCGCCGATTCCTATCAAGAGTCCTGTTGTGAATGGAATCTTCAGCCTCCCGGAATCACGGATCGTTCTGATCCGCTCAGAGGGGATCTTGCCGGGTGAACCCTCGTGTGCCGGAAGAATTGCGGTCGTCTCGAGCATCAACCCCATGCTGGCGTTCACAGGTCTCAGCCGCTTGAGATCGTGAAAACTCAGAACGCCGGGGTTGCTGTGGGGGAGCAGTCCGCACTCGATTGCAATCTCGCATAGCTCAATTAGATAATCGATTACGCTTGAGTAGCCATGTTCATTGATCCGGTCCTTGAATTCCGGGTGCTCTTCCGGCATTTCGCCGAACGTGAAGAGCGCTTCGGTGCATCCGAACCGTGCGCCCTCTTCAAGTATCCGTCTGACCTCATCGATTCCCATCAGATTCGCTTCAGGATGCGAGGGGTCGCGCCTGAACCCGCAGTATCCGCACCTGTTTCTACAGACGTTTGTAATCGGCAGAAAGACGTTGCGGGAGAATGTGACCTGATCTGGCATGATGTTAGGTCTGTGCGGTGATGGTTAATATCGATTGTTCCGGTCATCCGGATGAAATCAGCCATTCCCCAGATATTCCAATATTATGAAACCCCTGAGAACAAGGGGTTGATCAAACAGTTTGGTCTGCATGATGCATCCCGGCATGGCAAGTACCTGTGGCTGCTGCAGAGATGTGTTTATGGCTGATGCAGCGTCATAGTCATATTGGGTGGATTCAGCGCTTCTTCCGACCTTCTTTTCGGAACGTATCTGGATATCGTGTTTTCTGCGCTCATTTCCATCCTTCTTCCCCAACTCGTAATATCGGCGCAGCAGATTCCTCTGTGCCGTTTCATCGACATGGCTGACAAGATAATTGTATGCTGTAGAAATCCAGCCGATCTCGGAGTGGTGGTGGTATCCGACATCGTATCCAAGCGCATATACCCGCTTGATCACGTCCCGCAGATCCTCGCCTGTTTCCGGCATGTTATGCGATCTCTCCTCCTACAAACAACCCTTCCCCGCCGAAATCGAGTTTTCGCATCTTGCAGTCGTGTGCGGTGCCGCACATCTTGGTGACCTGCATAGCACGAACCATCGAGCCGCCGCGCATGAAGTTGTGAAGAAAGATGAGTCCGTCACATGCGTACTGCTCTGTTGAGTATGTGCTCGGATCGACCATCTCCGAGAGCAGGATCGTGGTGCAGTCCAGCAGCGTGAGGTGCTGTATGAACCGTCCGACCTCACTATCCATTAATCCCGGATCCCTTATGCTGAAGCGCAGCGCGGACATCGGGTCGACCACCAGACGCTTGATTGAATGAACGTTCACGAAATTCGCAATCTCGGAATAGATTACAGACGGGTCTATGTGCGCCTCGGAGCCCCCATAATCCGCAACTGACGGAACATCTATGAAAAACAGCCGGTTCCGCTTGATCAACATCTGTATGTTCATGCTGTAACTGTTCATGTTCTCAATTGTCGTCTCTGCACCGCGCACCAGCGATACGTACAACCCGGCTGTTCCCGCGCTCGCCCCGTTTGCCAGAAACTGTGCCCCGAACGTGGTCTTTCCGCTGCCGGGAGGACCACTCACAACATACGTCCGATTCGAGATGAGCCCGCCCTGAACAATCTTATCAAATCCCCTGATTCCTGTCTTTATTATCAACTACACCACCAACTGGCAGTATGACTGTGAATGTACTTCCCGCGCCCGCAACGCTTTTCAGTTCGATTAATCCATGGTGCATCTCAACGATCTTCCTTGCAATCGCAAGACCGAGACCTGTGCCCTGATGAGTCTCAGCCTGCTCGAACTCCTCGAATATGGCAGGCTGTTTCCCTGCAGGAATTCCTATGCCGGTGTCAGAGACTGCGATCTCGACAACATCACCCTTATTCATCGTTGTTACCGTGATGTCGCCCCCACCGGGCGTGAACTTGATCGCATTGTCGAGCAGGTTGATCACCACTCTTCCTACGAGGTTGCGATCGATCACAATTGCTGGCAGGTCATGCAGATCGCGCTTCAGGTTTATCTTCTTCTCGTCTGCGAGCGATCTCAGGTTATCCACGATCTCGTTTATCATCTTATTCACGCTGACTTCTTCCAAATTCAAAACAATCTTTCCTGACCTGATTTTACTGACGTCAAGCATATCAGTGATCAGATTAGTGATTCGATCGCTATTTTTGAGTATCTTAAGAAGAGCGCCCTTCTGTTTCTCGCTGATATCGCCAAGTCTTCCCTCGTACAGCAGTTCCGAGTACGCGTGGATGATTGTGATTGGATTCCTGAGTTCATGCGCCACAGTGTTCAGGACTTCGTCCCTCGACCGGATGCTGTCAGCGAGTTCGATGTTTGACCGTGCCAGATTATCGGCAATCTCGCTCAGCCCTGATAGCTCGCCCGAGTCAACGGTACCGCGTTCCTCGGATCGCCCGAAGAGAAGGGATGGAGGTGCGATCAGATCTATCCCGGCAGGGGGATTGGACTCTTCCGCTGTTTCGGCTCTTGGCTGATCGATGCCTGTGATATTCCCGTCTTCGTCGATTACGAATATGCCAGAGAGGGCGGTCGGAGAGTCGGATGATTCCAACGATTCCAACGATTCAGACAATGCGGTCTCGATTCTGCTGCGCACATTCGCATGCATAAGAACGTCATGGACGATCTCGATTCCGGCAAACCTCCTGCCCGATGCGTCCAGAAGCGGTGTGATCGAAAACATTGCATCAAACGTCCTGCCATTCCGGTCACGCACGGTCTGAACAACACCCATCGATCGGTCCGCCTCAAACGATTTCACAATCTCGTCATGTATGGCAGGCTTCGCCCCGCAGATCTCGTAGTAATGTCTGCCGGTATCGTCGCCGAAGAGTTGCTCATACCATGAATTGGCATACCGTATCCGCATGTCCATATCCAGAACGCAGATGCCGCTGCCTAACCCTCGCATCATATCGCTTACGCCCACACACTCACCAAGAATAAATCGCATGGAATGTTTATAAACGTTTGTAGTTCGAATGATGATCATGAACATCAGAATCGACCGATCAACGATCACCGGCACGATCACCGCACCGCCGTCCAAGAGTTACACACACCGTGCAATCGCAATCGCAGCGCTCTCGGATGATTCTATGATCGCATACCCGCTCCTGTCTGCGGACACGGAGGCAACGATATCTGCGGCAACTATAATCGGTGCTACGATAACCCGATCGGATGATGGGCTGAGCATACGAGGCGTGCCGCGTCCAACGGTTGCTGCTAATGTGATCAATGTCATGAACTCGGGAACGACGCTTCGCTTCTTCACAGCGATAACATCGCTCGCATCGGGAACGAGTGTGCTCACAGGCGATGCGTCGATCAGAACGCGTCCGAACACTCCGCTTCTTGATGCGCTCTCTAATCTCGGCGCGAACGCATTCTCAACAAGAGGCGACGGAACCGCTCCGATCGTGGTTACGGGACCTCTTACGGGCGGAAGAACGACGATCAGCGGCTCTATCAGTTCACAATTCATCTCCGCGCTCCTGATCGCATGCCCACTCGCAAAGGAGGACTCTGTAATCGCAATTGAGGGCGAACTGAAGTCAAGACCGTACGTGGATGTTACAATCGAGGTGCTGCACGAGGCAGGGATCGTAATTGAGGAAAGAAACGATTCTGAAGGTTTGAAGTTCATAATCAAGGGGAATCAGAGATGTGGTCTCAAAAAATACACAATACCCGGGGATTTCTCATCATCATCGTATCTGCTTGCCGCTGGTGCGCTCTGTGGTGACCATGTCACAATCAGGAATCTGTATCCATCTGCGCAGGGCGACGCTGCGATCATCCGGGTTCTTGAGGAGATGGGTGCGGATATCAGATGGGACAAGAAAAAGGGCGAGGCAACGATTACCAAAAGCGATCTACACGGCGTGACAGTCGATGTCGGCAAGACACCCGATCTCACGCCGACGCTTTCTGTGCTCGGCGCGTGCGCATCAGGCGAGATGCGGATTGTGAACGCGTCACATGTGCGCTACAAGGAGACCGACCGGCTGCATGCAATGACTGTAGAGCTTGCGAAGATGGGTGTTAATATCAGCGAGACAGCGGATGAACTCGTGATTCGTGGCGGCGAGATAAAGGGCGCGTCGCTTCATGGCTGGGATGATCACAGGATCGTGATGTCGCTTGCCGTTGCAGGGATGGTGGCTGGAGGCACGAAGATTGATACAGCGGAGTCAGTTGCGGTCTCGTACCCGGGGTTCATCCGGGATATGCAGCAGATCGGGGCGGGGCTGAGGGAATTTTGAGGATAGAGGGCAGTCAAATCTAAACATGAAGATGGGACAGTTCTTTGCAACGAAAATGTTCATGCGAATGATAGGGGATAACACACAACCGTCGATCTACACTCAGATTTTAATCCCGGGTTGTGCAAATTTCGCAATTAATAGGAATATTTCGATCTTTGTGCGTTCGAATCTTTTTTCAAAGTTCAGTATCGTGAAACCCAGAACTTCGTCCGTTTCCGGGTCGATTCTCATCAGAATGTCATCGCCGATCTCTCTGGATATCGCCTCTCTCGGCTCTCCCAATGATATATCCAGACTATCGCCTTTCTTGTCAAAGAACATCCTTAGCTTTTCGTCCATACCATTCCACCTTTTTTGATCTTACCTATTCTATAAGCTGTGCTGATAAAACAACCCTCATCCAAGATTTTAATTACTACACAGATATATTTACCATTGTACCGATATTCATAACATTTGTAGAATAGTGACACATTCGGAGCATGTACACTTCGTTTGACGATATCCGGCATTGTTAAAGTCTTTTTTATTAGATCTATTCGTGTTCTGACCTCAGGATGCGTCTCTGAGACGTGTCTCCAGCGTTCCGGAGAAAGTTCAATCATCCTGCCAAACATGTCTCTGAACATCATATTTTCGTAACTACCCACCCCTCCCGCCACACCTCAACCACAACCCCGTACAGCCCCATGAACAGATACCCAAAGCCCACCAGCAACCCAAAAATCACCCCACTCAGAACCACAATCCCCTTAACGTCCCTCTGCACCCTCTTGATAGCAAAATAAACCTAATTCCCCCCGACAAACAAACTCGCAAGTACGTGTTTAGCTAACCATAAGATCACACGGATTTTCCTGGTTCCGACGTTTTCTGTGGTCGATAACAGTAGCTCGCCATCACGTTGTAGCAATCGCGGGCGCCACTCCTTCGTCTTTGCGACTTT
>JAYEFS010000479.1:0-6873 GCA_034658695.1 Methanobacteriota archaeon
AATACAAGTAGTTTTTTCGAGAACCACAGAATCCGATAGAACCAGGACATTCGGGATTGGCACATGCAGGGCACTTGAATCTGGTTCCGGGTGCGAAATCAAGGTAGATATGATCGACCACCCGGTCATATCAGAGATTCTCTGTTACACGCACACTTATGCGGGGCAGGCGCTTGCCGGCGAGACTGTCGAGGCGCGGGGCATGATGGAGGAACTCATAGATCACCGGAGGCGGCTCGTCGTCGGGACGTCGCGTGAGTCGGTCGATGAGTCTGTTGAGTGGATTGTGAACTCTTGAGACTACACGTAGGGGATTTCAGCGGGCGAGACCGACCTTTCATTTAAGAAAACAGCGCCTCCGCCTCTATCCAGCCCCTCCCGCATCCCGCATCCTCGCAACAACCCGCTCTTTCTTCCGCACAGCATCAAGCGCAGCCCGGTCCACACACTCCTGCATTCGCGCGTAATCCCGAGGAGTCTCGTCTCCGACCAGTTTCTTGATCGGGGTGTACGCCGACTCCCGAAAACGAGGCGTGAAATCACGAACCTCGCCAGAAACGATCAGTTCGGCGCCTGTCCCCTCGCAGACCTCGCCGATCACATCGACGGCGACCCCCCGCGCCCTGATTGCGTCCATTATCTCATCTGCGAAATCGGGAGGGGCGATCATCAGGAGCGCATCGAGTGAGACGCCGAGATAATCGATCTCGAGTGACTCAAGCATCGAAAGAACCTGTCTGTTCACAAGAGGGCGTATCTTCTCCTCAACGAACCGTAATTTCACTCCGGCAGTACGCGATATCTCTTTTGCATCACCGCGGACTCCGCCGTTCGTGACATCGGTCATGGCATGAATCCGCGCCGGGAGATCAGCAGCGATTAGAGCCTCGCACGCGTCCATGAATTTTATATTAACAGTTTCATCAACAACATCATGCATGCCATAGTAGAGCGCAGCAGTTGAGACCGTGCCGCCGCCAGCGCCCTCGGTCATCAGGATTGCGTCGCCCACACTCGCATCGATTCGTGCCGTCAGATCACTGGTGATTCCTACGGCGCCGACTCCGCCGGTCATGCGCTCGCCGATCACCATGTCGCCGCCGATTCGGAGCGTGCTCCCGGTCACGAGTGGAACGTTTGTTAGTTCAGCGACTGCCGAGATTCCGGCGATGTGGTCGAATATCTTCCCGACGTCGCCGTCGTCTGCCACATGGATGTCTGATAGGAGCGCAATTGGAGTTGCGCCCATCACATAGATGTCGCGCAGCGCGGCACGGGCGACATGAAAGCCTGCAAGGAATGGAAAATCGCTGAGCCTCGAATGGATTCCGTCGATGTTCACAACGATGTACTGATCCTTGCCCGGCGCGCCTGACTCACCCAACTTGCTTGGAACACGCACCACACCCGAGTCATCCAGATGCGAAGAATCGACAACAGCACCAGTCATCCCGATCACCTCCGCAATCTTCTCATGCGCATAAAAGTCACCGGCACCCCTTGATCCGACACCGAACTCACCCATCGCAACTCCCGACGTGATCGGAGCAAGAATCTCGCCTGTGGGATGCAACGTGGCGCCGGCTTCGATTATGGTTGCACGGGCGATCGTCTGCGCCCGGCTCCACGGGATGTCCTTGATCTCAAGTATCCGCTCGGTGAGTTTCTCTTCGAGATCGGGGTCGTTTTTCAACAGTCCGCGTTTTGCATAGCCTTCGATGTCCATCAAAGCAGCAGTTAGTTCGGGAATGGTATAATATCTTTGGATCACTGCTCCGGATGAATGATAACCGTCTACAGCAAAAATATTATATAACGATATCGATTATTTTTAAAATTCGTCGTCGTCCTCAAAATCTTCAGAATCCATCATGTCCATCGCAGTCATCATGCGGCTGAGTTCCATAAAAACACGCATGCAATGCATATCCTTCAAACCCATACTTTTCGCCATTTCACGCAATTCGCGGACATTGATGTACGCCACACAATTCGGTGTACAGTCTCTATCCACGTAACAACACTTTTTTATAGCCATTGTTCTGTTTAGTAAAGCTTCTGATTTATATGGCTTTTGGTAACGCGGAAGCGCCTATGCTTCCATATGTTCACGATTTGTTGCGGTTGTCCGATATATCTATTCTCCTGTGATGCCCTCATGGAGGGGGGTTCACACACACCCCCTCTCTTGCATCCGTGCCCGGGTTGCATACCATCATCCAGCTACCTGAAACCGACATCCGAGAGCCATCCGCGTTCCGGATTCGAGTAGACGACCGTGCGTTCTCCCGTGTCAGTGTCCAGCCGATAGATCTTTGTTCGCCAGTTGGCGTAGTACAGAACACCATCCTCGCACACGAGTCCCTTTATGGGCTCTTTTTCGTCTTTGTATATCTCCTTCACGCTTCCATCATCCACTCTGTAGATTCTTGCTGGCACACGATTTCCGGAACTCAGGTAGAGATTACTCTCGGCGTCAAACGCGAAATCGCCAGCCCATGATCTGTCAACATCAGCAAGCTTGACATCATAATATGGTGTTGCGTAACCATCCTCAATCCGGTAAATCTTGCCGTCCCCTCCAGCGCCAGTTGCTTCGCTGAAATACAAGCCCAGTTCACCGTTACTGTCAAAGGCAAACGCTATGTCTCTTATGTATGTGGTGTGGGTGTAAACAACCTCTTCTGGAGCCCACCCCGATGAGATCTGGTGGGTTCTGTATATCTTATACTCGTTGGCATTGACATAGTAGAGCTTTTCCGGGATTTTCGGATGGAAAGCAAAACTATAAAGCCTTTTAGACGGTCTGGTGTAGACGGTCTCCTCCATTCCGGAAGCGATATCGTAATGGTAAACAGAGCCCGGAGATTCATCTGCATCTGCAAAGTAAATGTCAAACTCTGTTGAGGACGTCATGTGATCCACCACATTGATGAAGATGTCCTGTCCAACCTGAGTCATGTCATCCGGGGAGGCGGTGAAGCCCCAGAGTATGTTCTGTTCCTCCTGCACTATGGGGTAGTGATCCGCATCACCAGGTTCGCGTCCCAATAAAACCACGTCAGCAGATAAACTGGGAGCATATTCCCCTATGTGTCCCGAAGAAGAATAGAGCGATACGATCCCATCTGCTGGCACAACAATCGGATTTGGCGAGTTGAAGATGGTATGGCTGGGGTCAACCACGTATATGCTATCTTCCTGCCCTATCCATCCATGCCCCCAGTTTATTGAGAGCCCCAATTCCTGAAATAGCCCCGAACCACCAAAACCAAGCCCTATGATCCGTTTCTCAGAATTTTTAATGGTGCCAACAGAAGCCGAATCGCCCCACTCATAGCCGAAACTCGTATCCGACCCCACAATGATTGCGCCATACTCTGAGAAATCCGTATCTGCAACATCGCTCATTGGAATCAATGTGGTGGGGTACTCATTCACATCCAGCAACGATTTGTAACTCTCTGCACTCGCTGCATCGGTCGAATAGATATATGCCAGATTTGGCTTCGCGGGCAGTACCGATGATCCTTCGGACCAATCGGGCGCATGACCCACCTTGTTGATCAGATGGTCATCGGCTCCATCAGAGTTGACAACCCGGAGTCCCTCATTGTTTGCCAGATCCTCGTATGCGACTTTCGTACCATCAGGCGACCATGTGGGCTGTACGCCCTTGATATCTGTTAGCTTCGTCGCACCGGTTCCATTAGCAGCAATTGTCCAGATGCACCAGTCGGTCAATGATGCATACGCAATCCTCTTGCCATCCGGAGACCATGCCGGATATCCACCTGACCTGTGCAGCAGGGTCTCGTCGGTACCACCCGGGTTTATCAGCCAGATGCCACTATTAACCTCTCCATGGTAGGCGATTCTCTTAGCATCAGGCGACCACTTGGGGAAACTGCCCGGATTATCAGATAACTGGTGTGCATTGGTGCCATCGGCAGCAATCACCCAGATACTGCGGCTTGCACCAGCAGTGTCCCCTCCATGATATGCGATCTTCTTGCCGTCCGGCGACCATGTGGGAGCGCTCCCTGATTTTGTCAATTGTTTCTGGTTGGTGCCATCGGCATCCATCATCCAGATACCGTCGTGGTAGTATTCGCCGAACACAATCTTCGTATTGTCAGGCGAATACTCGGCAAACCAGCCATGATCGCTCAATTGTGCGTTTCCGGAACCATCGGGATTCATTCTCCAGATTCCGGCACCATGAGACTCATGGTATATGATGTTGCCTGCCAGAATCGGTTGCTGGCATGCTAACTCCACGGTTCTGCAATTGTTTGCCTCGCTGATCTCCTCTATTTCATTTATGCCGTCTGCGCATACCTCAAATGTGTGTTCGCCTGTTATCTGGTAGCTGAACTCATCCCAAGCAGACGCTCCTGCTGCCAATGAGTTGGTGGAGTCCTCTGCGACCTTCTCACCATCGAGATAGAGATACGTTGTGCTTGCCTGAGCACTGGCAGTCCCTGCGTTTGAGACCTGGTAGCTGAGACGGCAGTGCCCGTCCACATCTTCGAGGCTGATCTCTCCCATCACCAGATCCGGCTTTCCCTCTCTGAACGGGATTGATATGGCATCAAGACCGAGGAAGCCGGTTTTGGGCTCGAACCCAACAATCAGGTCTCTGTTGGTGAAGACCACGCCGTTATTGATCCTGAGAATGTCGCCGTCAGTGAAGTCAAACCTTCCCTCGTAGAGAATCTCGGTGGAGAACTTAATCAACTCCACGTTACCTGTGCGGTCGGTTGTGGCAGCGTCCAGACCAAAGTCCACACCACGGTCGGGTATGCCCGCAGGCACACTGGCTGGCAGAAGTTCACTGTTCCGTGCGACGATTGTGCCATAACGTGCCGAGAGCAGGTCGCCGTCAAGGAATAGCGGGTCTCCGGGTTTTGGAGCGGTTCCCTCTGTTGAGAACCAGATATCGATATCACATTCCTCCAGAACCTTAGACAACATCTCTGGCTCTTCCCGCCATACATCGGCGTCTTTATCTGCGATGTACTCGAGGAACTTGATTATCCCGTCAAGATCGCCTGTGAAGTGCACGGCATCAAGACCCAGATCAATCTCCGGAATATCAAACATTGCAAGGAGCGCGATATTCGGAATCACCGCACCAGTGGTTGTCAGCAGGTCGCCAGCAGTGAAATGCCACTTCGGATCGTTGAGCTCTGTTGAGAATGCAACGAGAGGCTCTTTTGCGTCGATTGCAATCACACCAGATGCATCCAGTCCGAGATCGAACTCTGTCTCGAATGCTTTGAGCAGTTCCCGGTTGCGCGCGATTATGGTACCATCAGAGCAGAGCAGGTCACCATCAGAGATTATGGGGTTGCCGTCTTGCGGTTTAGGACCCTGCGTCACAAAATCCTCTTCTGTTGAGAAGTATATCCGTCTCTCGGTAGTTGCGATCTCTCGCAGGACGATACTGTCCATTGCCGGATGTATATCAACAGATGGATCGTACGGGCTGCGTGGACCAATATTTCCTGCAGCATCCCTGAACAGTACATAGACCGTCCGCAATCCGGTTCCCGGGAGAAGCGTCCAGTTCTTTGCGGTCTCGTATGGCTCCCATTCAGCGTCTGCCAACTCCGGATCGTTTGCAATCATAATCTCTGTTGTGTCCGGATCAGCCCAGATCATGAGGGTCACATCTTCTGTCTCGGTCAGTTCAGCCCCGTTGTTAATCACGACATACCCTGATGGTGGTATCGGGTCAGCTTTTGGCGTCGCAGAGACTATGCGGGTGGGTGCGCTCACACGGTAGATCACATGAGTTGTGTGCATCTGCAGATTCGCACCAACGACCCTGTAATAATACGTAACATCATTCTCCAGATCGCCGTCTTCATACCCCCCAGTCGGATATATCCTGAAGGATTCCCAGGGACCGTCCGGGCTTTTTGCCCTACTGACGATCAAGAAGGTATGTTCGTGCAGGTATCCGATGGTCAGATTGACGGAATTGACACCAGGAATTGCTCTGAGACTTGTCGGGGGTCTCAGCGTATCATCCCCGGGATTGTGGGGATCCCGCCCATTCACGACCTCTGACCCGTCGTTCTCGCCGCCATCGTCCGTGTCAGGATCCATAGGATATGTTCCCACGTCATACTCCCTCTTATTCGTGAGACCGTCCCTATCCGGATCGCCTTCAGCACCCTGATCGCCTGTTCCGTCGTGTGGATCAAGACCGTGATTGCGCTCCCACCTATCAGGAAGCCCGTCGCCGTCACTGTCCTCGTCACCCCTCATGTTGAAGGCGAGCTTTGTCTCTCGCTCGAAACTTCCCACAAGCGATGAGTAGCCCTCGGCTTTGACCTTCATGCGATATACCCCTGCACGATCAGTGTTGCGGAACGTTCCCACATAGACGCCGTCGTCTGCTTTGGAATCGCCGTGTTCCCCGTCATCATACAGGCTGAGAGTATTGACTTCGGATGGGAGTATGGCGACTGCATGTTCCAGTTCCGGCGTGGTTATCTCCATACTTATGGTAGCTCCGGTGATCGGCTGAGTGTCGGTCAAGAATGCGACCACTGGAAGATACGTCCCGATCACACACTCCTCAAGCGGGATACCCAGGAATACCTCCAGGGTTGCCTTGCTCTTGACCGATACTTCGATTAAGTACTGCCCTTCGCAGCAGAATTCCACTCCCACGGGCTGCTCCAGTTTTACAGTCCATGCGCCGCTCTTCGGAAGTGCTATCCTGAAGAGCTGGTGTGTGTCCTCCACATAAGTGGGTTTCACTGAATCACCATCCGGATCAAGCAAGGTCACCACCGGTTTTCCACCATATAGCTCGCCCTTCCAGTTGTAGTTCACAACGAATGTAGCCTCGGTGGC
>JAYEFS010000480.1:0-6828 GCA_034658695.1 Methanobacteriota archaeon
CAATGGGACTTTGATGATGGGAACGAGAGCGATGTGCTGGATGCACCGTATGTGTCACACAACTACAGTGTTAACGGCACATACGACGTGGAACTGACCGTGACTGACGTTGACGGCGCAACTGGCACCGACACATGCAGAATCATGATAAACCCGCCAGAACCGCTCACCGCAGACGCGGGACCCGACCAGTGGGTTGGAGTCGGAGCACAAGTCCAGTTCGACGGCTCCAACTCAACCGGATGCATCAAGGAATGGAGATGGGACTTCGGAGACGGAACCAACGCAACAGTGAACACGTCCACAACCACGCACACATACACCAACACAACAGAACAGAACTACACAGTGAACCTGACAGTTGTCGAAGACCATAGCAACAAGACAGCCAACGACACCGCAATCATCCATGTGGTTGCGAACGGCTTCCTGATCGTGCATCCGCATGAAGGCGATTGGGTGCATGGCAACGAGCTAATCGAGGCGCATCTCATCGGCATGGAAGGGGGCGATCACACAGACTTTAGCATCCGTTCCGTATCAAGCGAAGCGGACTATTCCACGAACGCAACAGACGATTCAGGCGAAACATTCACAGCCAACACAACCAGCTACACATACTACTGGAACACAGCCAGCCTCACATGCGGGAATTACACGATCAACGCAACCGCATACAATTCTGGCGGCACAGAGATGGGCACAGAGATGGGCACAGACCAGATCACGGTATGCGTATGCAACATTCCGGGCATGGTGGGCTTCTGGCGCTTCGACGATATAGTTGCAGGTGGAACAGCCAACGACTCGTCGTGCAACAAGAACCACGGCAACATCACCGGCAATCCCACCAGGGTTATCGATGGCACAGTGTATGCATACCAGTTCAATGGCAGTGGTGGTGATTATGTTGAGGTCGCCAACAGCACCAGCCTATCGATGACAAACGAGACCACGGTCGACGCGTGGGTCAACTCGTCGGATGCTGGCGAGCAGTATATTCTCGCGAAAGGGGATATGGTGTTTGTGTCAGGAGGCGAAACAATCGAAGGTGGGAACAAGACTGTTGGGCAGGACATGTCAAATGTCGAGTGGCCCGCATTTGGTCTGGGTTATAAACGAGCTCAGACCTTCAAACTGGCTGCTGACTCGACACTCTCAACAGCAAGGGTTAACATTAAAAAAGCCTCACCATTTATCACGGGGGATGTAACGGTAGCAATCTATACGGACGGGGGCGCTCAGCCGGGAACAGAGATCGCCACATATACCATCCCCCGTGATAGATGGTGCGGCTTTTTTAATGTTAACCCTTGCTGTTGAGAGTGTCGAGTCAGCAGCCAGTTTGAAGGTCTGAGCTCGTTTATAACCCAGACCAAATGCGGGCCACTCGACATTTGACATGTCCTGCTCCAATCCACCCCGACCGAAACTGACAGCCCCTTTCCCGATAACAGACTGCTCAGCAGAACTCGAAGACGTAACCCACGCATCAAGCGTGATCTCGTCGGCGATCTGCAGGCTATAATCATTACCGCAATTCACGTAATCGGAAGCGCCATCAAAACCCAGAGCGCTGTTGAACCGACCACCAGCCGTCCACGTCGCATCGTGGATATCGCCGTCATTGCCGTTTCCTGAAGTATCGCCCGCGGTCTGACCGGAATTCTCATCCAGACAATAGCTTGCTTTGAGCGCATCAGCCGCTCTATTGAACGTGTCCTGTTTGTTGCTCTGCGAGCTTGCGTCCGGGTTGCCGTAATAGAGGTAGATGGTTGTCCCGCTGACAGGGATCAACTGAACCTTCACCCATATCTTCGTTGAATCCGTGTTCGCCCCACTCTCAACCCAGTAACTGAGAAGCGTGGACCCATCCGCAGCAGTGAACCGTATATCACCACAGTCGGACGCAATCTTCCCCGCTGCAACCAGACCCGCAGTATCAACACCGACAAGCACCGGATAATCCGAGACCTCCGAACCTGCTCCTGTGATCGTGACCGGCATCCTGTACGACCACCCCGGGAGATCTGCGCTGACAGGTGTCGTGAACGTGATGAGTAGTGCAAGTGTCAGTAGTAGTACTGTTAGTGATGAATGGAAATGTGTTGTTGGTTTTGTCATTGTGCTCCCCGCCGTTTTACATTGTTATTCAGTCCCCACAATCCAAAAAAAGGAAAAGGGGAAAAGAGGATTTTCCCCGATTGTGCTCAGACGTTGAGTATCTGCACGTAGTATGTTCCCTGGTATTCGTCAGGGAGCAGTCCGGTGTATGCAACACTTAACCACTGATATATGCCTCTGTTCTCCCCTACTTCGGCAGTTGGACCTTCTTCATTGCCGAAGTCCTCTATCCAATAGTAGCCGTTGCCACCCTCGACTTGGACGCGCCCACCATCGCCAAACGTAGCGTTCTTCCCGTCACACAATTGGATCTCTCCACTCTCGAGTCCGCCTGGATTGACTGTTGCTACAGTGCCGGTACCATTACCGATCCAGGTTGCATCTGACTTACTGTAGAGCTTGAAGTTCCCGTTTGCGGTCACGTTAACATCTATATCATGGTCATCACTGATGATTGGGAGCCCTGATGCTCCGAGAGCGACAGCACCGAATGAATATGACGTGTCCACAGCAGATATCTCTGCATAGAAGTCCATGGGGATGCCTGTTTTTGAGTTGGTACCCGTACTCTCGCCGTCATCAGCCGTGACCGTTATGTCCCAGTTAGGCTCACTTGTCGCTGCTTCACTCAGCTTGAAGTTGACATACCAGTCGCCTGACATCGCAACCAGGTTATCTGGCTCACTACTTCCGGATTCACAAGTCCATTGTGTGTCTGTTGGACCGATCAATGCCCAGCCTGAAGTCGGCGTCCACTGGTACGTTGCGTTGTAGCTCACATCGGTAGTGGTGCCTGAGTAGCCCTGTGCCTTGATCACAACAGTGATCGCATCTATGTCAGCGATTGTGTTCGAGTCACCGGCAGTGATCTTCACTGCAAATTCAGTTGTTGGTGTCAACGTCGAGGCTGTGGCGTTATGGTCTGCTTCGTATAGCTCAATCCCTGTCACGGTTGGTGCTGCGCTTCCCAGATCGAAACTGCCTGTTGACGAACCGTCTGTAGCTGCCATTGCTGGCATGGTTGTCGCAGCGAGAATCGCTACGAGCATCGTTGCAATTGATACGTACGTGAGTATCCCCATCTTCGTTGTCTGTTGTTTCATTATATCTCACCTTTCGGTATTGTTGTTGTGCACATTCCCCCACACGATTCCTGTGTGCGTGCGCAATTCAATATCGGTTCTAATGGTACTTAAATGTTTCACTATGATACTCATAATTATGAGGATAAATTAACAGCAAAATTGCATCACCGGAACTATAAAAAACGCTATGCAGCGGTGCACTCATGATTTTACACAAAACCACCAAAATCGATAGCAGAAGGTGCGATTGACCGGATTTATTCAGCATCGCGCACCTTGTATCAATCCCGGTGTGCAAAAGAAGCCATGTACAAACTGCAACAGTACACTCGCGCAAGCCACGAAAACTCGATCGGAGTCACACTCCCATAGTGTCGGCGTTGTTTCGAGTCCGTACTATCTGTACCACTCCTGATTCTGATGGATTCTGTGGTTTTCAAAGGATGCCGGAGGGGCTGGTATTTCCAATCTTTGCGCCCTCACGCCCTCGTTTTCCATTTTAACGAGAAAAGGGGTTCTTTGACACTTCGCGTATGCCGGGCATCTCGTAGATGAATCCTGCCTGTGTGGCATTGGGTGCTCAGGGATCACGAATGGCGCGAATAAACGAATTTTACGAGTGCTAAACCGGAATGATTTTATGTCATTCGTCCAAACGCGTGAGTTCGTGATAAAAACTGTTGGAAATATGCCGAATTCTCGATAAACTCCTCGAAACCAGAGTAGCGTGGATTTTGGTAAATAACCGACATGACTGGTCGTTTGTTCGCCGCAACGCGAGATATCAGAGAGCCGTAAAACAGCGAGATTAACACGGGAATCTTGTGGTTCCTACCATATTATATCAAGCATATTCTTGTGAGTCTCCTCACTTACCCCAGAACGGATTTTCCGTCCGTTTGAGTGCAAGAAACTCCTCGAACGTCTCAAGCTCGTCAGGAGAAAGTATGTCAAGTAGTTCCTGCTCAACCATCTTCGCGTGTCGCTCCGGTATATCAACGAAGAGCACATCGTTTTCCCTGATCTGTCGCCCTACCGTGGGTCCCTCGATTGCTATAGCGACCTCATCGCGATATCTCGCCTCCCTGATCGCCTCGCCTTTGTTCTGAATCCCTTTTATGACTCCGACCACGCTATCGTCGGTGCGTATCACCGCAACTCCTGTTCTGACCCCGCCGCCGAGAATACGCACGCCGACAACGGCGGGGTTGTTCTGCCTGAAGACGCATCCGGGCAGGAGCATGAACCGCCCCGGTTTGATCACAGCCTCAGAGATCTTCTTCTCGACAATTGCTCGCTCCGTTGACGCCCAATCCTGATAACTCTCGATTAAATGATATATTACTTCACTCAGAAACAGTTTCGTTCCCGATTTCTGAATCTCGCCCTCAGAATCAGGAAGCAGACTGACACGGAATCCGATGATCGCCCTGTGCGCGGGATCATTACTCGTCTCAGCCTCGATCACATCTCTTTTTGAGATGTCCCCGATCTTCGCGGACTTGATCGGAATCTCAACGTTTCTCAACTCATAGATTATCGCTTCGAGTGAGCCGATCGTGTCAGCGCAGACCACGACACCGTCTGTGTCGGTTGTTATCTCAACGGCGCTGATCTCACTTGCAATCTCCTGCACCACCTCGTCAAGATCGTCTGACACGACCTTAATCGTTGATCCCGCTATCGCATGCTCCAGATTCGGAGCTGCGATCCGGATTCCGGAAGCCGCTGTTGCGTGTTTCGTGTGTTTGAACAGGTCACTCGACCAGATCTCGGTCATGGGCTTTGGCTTGAGCAGCGCACGGACTTTTGTTGTGACGACCGGTCGCCCACCAACAACGATCGTGTCACCGACTGAGATCTCACCATCGTAGAGGATCGAATCGAGGGTTGTTCCGAGACCGTGTGTCTCGCTCACCTCAAGAATCGTGCAGACGCCTGCACCGGTCGTGTCTACCAGCAGATTCTCCTCGAGAAATCGCTGCGCCAGCCCGAGCATCACCATCAGCAGATCAGGGACCCCCTCACCCGTCTTCGCACTCACCGGTATCACGCTGATCGTCGTTCTGAAATCGGCTATGCGATCGTATCGGTCCGCGCTGAATCCGTATTCGTAGAGCTTCCCGATCAGTTCATACAGCTTCTTGTCGAGGTCTTGCTGCACATGTGCAACCTGTTTCTCGTACCCTTTGCCAAACGGCGCATTCTCGTGGGTCTGCCATCCGTGTATGCGATCGATCTTGTTTGCGGCAACAACGAACGGGGTTTTGGCTTTCTTCAGAATATTCAGCGATTCGATCGTCTGCGGCAGGAATCCTTCGTTGATGTCGATTGTCAAAACTGCGAGGTCCGCAAGCGCGCCACCGCGGCTGCGCAGAGTCGTGAATGAATGATGCCCTGGCGTGTCGATGAAGAGCAGCCCGGGAACTGTGAACTTGCCGGACAAGAGCGATCCGCAGGCTCTGGCTATTGCATTGATCGGAACCTCGGTCGCACCGATATGCTGGGTGATCGCACCCGACTCCTCGGCAACGATTGTGCTGCCTCTGATCCTGTCGAGCAGTGTCGTCTTTCCATGATCCACGTGTCCGAGTACGCAGACGATCGGGGTTCTGAGCGTCATAATTGCATCCTGATAATTATTCTTTTAGCCACTCATAAACCTTGCCGATACTGGGCTGGATGGTGTTGGGCGCAAGGAACGTGTTTATACTTCACACCGCCATAACTTGAGCTTTTTCAAACTCGTCGATTATCGAATTCGTGGGATTCGTGTTAAAATCACGAATACACACGAATTGCACGAATATACTTCCACCTGACTTTCGGTGAATTGAAATGGCCCGTCCTTTTATCGTCACACAACACATGTAGAATTACCAATGATAACAACGCGATTGAAGAATAGACGTTTGAAAAAGGTGGAACGTGTCATACCTGCGTGACACCTTTTAGGCTGCAATTTACGTTTCACCGAAAATCGAGTTCCACAAGATCCGTAAATTCCGCTGAAAAATTTGGATTATACCGTATGAGTAAAACTTATGCGGCTCTCCGCTGTTTTGTATGGGTAATACAATGTCCCCAACACCAACTGAAGCAAATCACGGGAGGGGCGTATTGAATGCAGAGCCTCCACTGTTATTGAAATACCCAGGATTTCATCACCAAGATATATTTTTGATAGGATATCTTAAACCTATTCACCCACATGAAATAGCGAAGAGCCACTTATGCCCTTGTTCGTGGGCAGTGACAACCGCGTCACCTCCCTCGACGCTCTTATGATCCTGCAGGCGGCGGCAGGGACGCCAGCCAAGGTGATTACGTGGTATTCCTATGAAGAAGGGATGGGGATTGCAGGAGCACAGAATAAGACTGTGATGATCGAAGTCTATGCCATCTGGTGCGAATGGTGCAAGGAAATGGACCGGGTTATTTACACAGACCCGGATGTAATCGATCTGGCAGATCAGTTCGTGTGCATAAAGATTGCTGATTCTGATGGATTCTGTGGTTTTCAAAAGATGTCAGAAGAGACTTATTCATCCTTTGCGCCTTCGCGTCTTGGCGTTTCTCTGATTTAACGCAAAGGCGCAGAGACGCAGAGCGGTGCCCG
>JAYEFS010000481.1:0-6816 GCA_034658695.1 Methanobacteriota archaeon
AAGCTTGGAATTATCCAATTGCACACAAATTCCATGATTTAGTAACGACGTTAACTATAACAAGAGGATAAGAGATTCCAAAACCTTGCAGGTTTTTCCATCCAAATTTTTGCTTTGGCACAATTGAGACTCGCAAAAACTTCTCTTATCCCAAATGTTAAACGAAATTTCTAGTTCTCCTACTATTTATACTAAATCTATAAGGGGCTTGGCTTCGCAGAGACACAAATTTATCAATATTATCAATAACAGCAACGAGGGGGAGTTCAATCCTAACGGATGGGGTGGCTTGACTACGATCAGGCGGTGCATGAATCACTGCTCGCAATCAAGCGTTCCGGCGCTGACATGATCATCACGTACTTTGCAAAGGATGCGGCGCGGATGCTCTCAGAACCATGACACGAAAGGAATTTCACGAGTTAATACCGATTAAAAAGGCGGAACAGATCATTGAATCGATAATCGAGAGCGGAACCTCTGTCGTTCCGATCGATCAGGCGTATCGCCGCATCCTTGCTGCGGACGTGATCTCGGCAATCGATGTGCCATCGTTCGATCGTGCGGACATGGATGGCTATTGTGTGCGTGCGGCAGATACATACAGAGCGCGGGAGGGGGAGCCGGTGCGGCTCAGGCTGACTGGCAGAATCCCTGCCGGTGATGTCCCGACGCTCACAATAGTAGCAGGCGTTGCCGCCGAGATCTCAACCGGTGCGATGCTTCCCGAGGGTGCTGATGCGGTTGTTATGGTCGAGTACACTGAAGAGGAGGACTCCGCAGTCTCGATTCATAGGGCGGTTCACCCGTGGGAGAATGTCATGCGGGCAGGAGCCGACATCCGGCGCGGGACAAAAGTCCTCTCGGAGGGGACACTCCTTGGCTCACGGGAGATCGGAGTCCTTGCCGCAACCGGGATGGCACAGGTTTGCGTTCGTTCGCTCAATGTTGGAATCATTTCGACGGGAAACGAACTCGTTCCCCCGGGCGAAGAACTGCAACGGGGACAGGTGTATGATGTGAACGCGCACACGATCGCATCAGCGGTACGCGAGTGCGGCGCAAACCCGGTCATGTACGGAATCATATCAGATGAGCCGGAAAAGACAGAAGAGACTCTGAGACTGGCGATTTCGGAGTGTGATCTGGTCTTGACATCCGGGAGCACGTCTGCCGGGTCAGGCGACATCATGCCTCGCATTCTCGAGGAGTGCGGCGAGGTTCTTGCACACGGGATCAACATCAAGCCAGGTAAGCCCATGATAATAGCGAAGATGGAAAAACCGGTCATAGGACTTCCCGGATTCCCGACGTCTGCGTTGAGCATGTTCTATTTTCTGGTAGCACCGAGAATACGCGATCTTCTTGGCTACACAACATCGGCAACGCACCAGCATGCCGTACTTGGCTCAATGGTCCAGTCGGTCGGGCGCCACCAGCTCCTGCCTGTTGCGCTCGTGCGGGGGGCAGCATACCCCATAATCAAGGCATCGGGCGCAATAACAGCGCTCGCATCCGCTGACGGGTTTATCGAGATTCTTCCGGAGACCGAGATCATGGAAGCAGGGGAGCCGGTTGACGTCGTTCTCTTCGGAGAAGTGTTCGCAGCTGATTTCGTGTTCGCGGGACTGCCCTCTGAGGGGGCGAATCTGCTAATCGAGATGTTGCCGTTTCGCGTGCGGACGATCCAGACGGGGGTTGCCGCCGGAATCGATTCCGTGCGGAAGGGAATAGCTGATGTTGCTGGCGTTCCTCTCGGTTCTGACAGGCTGCCCGGTTCCAACGATCTGTCGCTGATAGAGGGTTTTTCGCACGGGGGCAAGGCGTATAACTTCATTGTTCTGCGCGATCAGATCGATTCTGAGAAGATCGCGGCGTTTCGGACGGTTCTCACATCTTCGGAGTTTGCGGATCGTGTGCGGAAATTGTGAGTGAAAACGACGCGCTGAGCCATCCCAACCCACTTCGATCATCCATGTCACAAGTTTCCACAAAAAACTTAATAGCAGAATGCAGGAATTAATGTTTACGAGGTACTAACAATATGGCAAAAATTTTGGGAATTGATCTTGGAACCACAAACTCGTGTATGGCTGTGATAGAAGCCGGCGAGCCAACCATCGTGCCGAACGCAGAGGGTGGCAGAACAACGCCATCCGTTGTTGGTTTTTCAAAGACCGGGGAACGGCTGGTAGGGCAGATTGCAAAGAGACAGGCGATACTGAACCCGGGGCGGACAGTTTCATCGATCAAACGGCATGTTGGTGAGAAGGATTACACTGTTGCAATCGACGACAAGGACTACAAGCCCCAGGAGATCTCCGCCATGATCCTGCAGAAGATGAAAGCCGATGCCGAGGCATATCTCGGGGAGACGATAGCAGACGCTGTGATCACGGTTCCGGCATACTTCGACGACTCCCAGAGGCAGGCGACAAAGGATGCGGGAGCGGTGGCAGGATTCAACGTAAAACGGATCATCAACGAACCGACCGCCGCGGCGTTCGCGTATGGGCTTGACAAGACTGAGGGCGAGCAGACTGTGATGGTGTACGATCTCGGGGGCGGCACCTTCGATGTGTCCATACTCGAGCTGGACCCGAGCATCGGGACATTCGAGGTTAAATCGACATCAGGAGACACACATCTCGGCGGAGATGACTTTGATCAGGACATTGTAGATCATATCGTATCCGAATTTAAAAAACAGGAAGGAATCGATTTATCCGCTGACAAATCAGTGATGCAGCGACTCACCGATGCTGCTGAGAAGGCGAAGGTCGAACTGTCCGCTGTGGTCACAACCGACATCAATCTGCCGTTCATAACGGTCGGTCCGGATGGGCAGCCAAAGCATCTGGAGATGACTCTCACCCGTGCAAAGTTCGATGAACTGACCGCGGATCTCGTGAACCGGACGATAGAACCGATGGAGGATGCAATCAAGAGCGCAGGACTCTCGAAGGACGCGATCGATCGTGTGCTTCTGGTCGGTGGTGCAACCAGAACGCCATCGGTGGTGGCTGCGGTCGAGCGAGTCACAGGGATGAAGCCGTACAAGAATATCAACCCGGATGAGGCTGTTGCGACGGGCGCGGCAATCCAGGGCGGGGTGCTCTCAGGCGATGTTAAAAAAGACATGCTCCTGCTGGACGTAACTCCACTGACGCTTGGAATTGAGACGCTTGGCGGGGTTGCAACGCCTTTGATCGAACGAAACACAACAATACCGACAAAAAAGAGCCAGATATTCTCCACAGCGTCCGACAACCAGCCATCTGTTGAGATTCACATCCTGCAGGGAGAACGTGGCGTCGCATCTGCAAACGAGACTATGGGCAGATTCATGCTCGACGGCATCCCGCCTTCGCAGAGGGGCATCCCGCAGATCGAGGTAACCTTTGACATCGATGCGAACGGCATCTTGAACGTGACTGCCAGGGACATGGGCACCGGAAAGGAGCAGTCGATCACAATCAAGAAGCCTGGCGGACTCTCAGACGAAGAGATCAAGAAGATGGTCAGAGATGCGGAAGACCATGCCGACGAGGATAAAAGAGTGAAAGACGCGGTCGAAGCGAAGAACACCGCTGAAGCCCTCACAACCTCCGCAGAAAATACCCTCAAGGAGGCAGGCGATCTTGCAACCCCGGATCAGCGAGAAAAGGCTGAGAAAGCGATAGAAGATCTGAAGGAAGCACTCGCTGGCGAGGATACTGACACACAGGAGCTCAAGAGCAAGACCGAGGCGCTGACTGAGGCGATCTACCCGATCGCAGCCGCGATGTACCAGAAAGGCGCAGAGGAGCATGCGGCAGAGGAAGGTGGAGCGGCAGGAGCAGCGGAAGAGGGCGAGGAAGACGTGGTTGATGCGGACTACGAGGTTGTGGACGACGATAAATGAGATCGCTCGGGAATATCAGCTTCTCATCGATACGCGTTACCGATGACCCGTTCAACTGGGCGCACACGCTCGAGGACATCGGATTCGGCGGCTGGGAGATCGTGCAGGAGGGACAGCAGGTTCTCGGTGATGCGAACATCAGAAAGATGCGCGAGGTCTGCGAGACAACAGACCTTGCGATAACAATTCATCTGCCGTTCTCGGACATAAATCTCGCCAGCCTGAACCAGCCGATCTGGGAGGAGGCTCTGCGGCAGTTAACATCGTGCATATCGGTTGCTTCCGAGTTTGCGAACTTGATGACCGTGCATCCTGGATATCTATCGCCGCTCGGTATGCAGATACCGGATCTCGCATGGCAGCAGAATGTATTGGGATTACAGCGATTATGTGACTTCGCAGATGATTTCGGGGTCACAATCGCTGTTGAGAATATGCCGAGGATGGATTTGATCTTCGGAAAGGCGCCGGACGAGATGGCTGGCATAATCGAGCTCGTGGATCGGGAGAATCTCGGCATGACGCTTGATGTGGGGCATGCGCACACGAACAGTGCTTTGTCCGAGTTTCTCAGGATGGATGGGATCGTGCATGTCCATATTCATGACAATATGGGGCGAAGAGACGAGCATCTGCAAATCGGAGCGGGTACGATTGCGTGGGCGGATGTGATGGGTGAGCTTCTCAAGCGGCATAGTGGGTGCAGGTTCGTGATCGAGGCGAGGAGTCTTGCGGAGGGGGCGGCGAGTCTTGCGTATCTGTGGGGGGTGGGGTGATGGTGTGTGAATACGATCAAAACCCGTTGATCAATCTTCTGAAACATTCTGCCAGCGTGAATCCTGAAAAGATAGAGGCGATACAATTAAATGGACTCGAGGAAGAACTGTGGATGGGGTGAATGGTCGTGAGGCGGCCAGATAGGCAAAATGTGTGGGATGTACTCAGCAAGTACGCTGGAACGGTTGAAGGACCGGAAGATTGGTCAGAAGAGCACGATCATTATCTATATGGTGTTACCAAGCGGGAGAATGGGCACAAAATGCGAAAGTTGTCAGAAATAGCTAATGCAAATTGAGGTGAAAAATGACATCTGTTCGCTTACCGGATTTACCGAAAGAAACGGAGTTTGAAGAATATGTCTCTGCCTTTTTTCAGTCGGGCGGATATTATATTGAAAGGAACATCATTGAAAGGAAAGTTGAAGAGGTCTTAGAGTTAGACATTATTATTACAAACTATACACATCCCAAAATTAAACTCATCGAAGTGAAATCTGGCGGTTGGGGCTTCCCGGATATATTTAAAATCAGGGGTTGGATGGATTATTTACATATTTTCAAAGGTGCGTTCATTGTTAGTAAAGAAAAAAGGAATATTGATTTTTATAAGCAAATAGCCGAGGCACTAAATATAGATTTGATGCTAATTTCTGATTTAAGCAAGTCCAAAGAAGCATTAGCTGGATTTATAAGTAAGGAGGTTATTGAAAAGGTGGATATTTCAACTTGGAGATTCTCTTATTGGACTGAACGTAATTTATTAAAATGCCTAACTCATAAGAAAAATTCCCACATAGATAAAAAATGCTTTAGATCGTTGAAAGAGTACCATTTTGAAGTAAACAGCAAAATATTTTTTACTGAGAATATTGCTAAAAAAGTATGTGAACTATACGACGTCTTTCAAAAATTCCCGCGTATCTCAGCTAAATGCGGAAATGAACTTATAGGTAACAGTTTCGATGATGAATGTGATGCTATTCCTAACCAAATCTTTCATGATACGTACTATGAATGCAAGTACAATGATATTCAAATATCTACATTTATAGAACATCGAGCAAGATTAGCTATATTAAAAAATGCAGTAGATTATAAACTATATGAAGAGACCGGAGATAAAAACAAAACCGATGACATTTCAAAAATATCAGGTTGGAATTCTGAAATGTGGTCGTTAGCTTTACTACCTCAATCGTTTAAAGACGGGTTAAATATGATCGCCAAGTATAAATATTTCGACAAATATCCTGTTTTCTGGCAATGGTTTATGTGGGTATTTGGAGGATTTATTTTAAAAGATTATGAGGAGAAAGAATATGAAATCTTATCTCAAAAAACAGGGATTCCTGTAGGGGAAATACCAACTGCTTTGGAAGCTTATCAAATATTATTTCCTCTAAATGATGGGTGGTTTATGGATTTGTCTCCAAGCTCGAATATAAAAGTGATGAAACTGTTCCCTGTGCCTTTCATGGGGGTTGGTGCAAACTACAGGAGATTACTTTATACTGATTCTGGGAAATTTGAAGATCTTGAACTCACTGGGACACATACATTAAATGATTTGGTTAAATGGAACAATTTAACAGTGGAGGTACTGAAAAATGACTGATAAGTACTTCCAACAACACAATTTAAAACCCTTTGCCCCCACCTCCCAATGACCCCAAAATCCCAGAAATGGATGCAACTCCCGCGCAGCATTGCGATCGGACACGGCACCATAGCCGACACCGCCAAGATGTGCACCGAACTCAAACTCGGGCAGCATGCACTCATTATAACAGGCAGAAAGACGCGAGAGATCGCTGGCGAGTCCGTATCAGAGATCCTCGCAAGCGACGGATTCGTAACAGATATCGCAATTGTCACAAATGCCGATCAGGAGAACATCGATCGCGTGATAGAAACAGCAGAGAACACCTCTTTTCTCGTAGGCGTAGGCGGCGGCACAGTGATCGATGTTGCGAAACTCGCATCGACAATGCTTGACATCCCATTCTTGAGCGTGCCGACAGCGGCAGCACACGACGGCATCGCATCGATGCGTGCATCGATCGCAAGAGACGGCGACACAGTCTCGGTTCCGGCACAGGCGCCCCTTGGAATAATTGCTGACACAGAGATTAT
>JAYEFS010000482.1:0-6801 GCA_034658695.1 Methanobacteriota archaeon
CGGTGCAAGAAAAACCAGTAGCAATCGGTTCAATCCAATTGGAAAGATGCTTTCGCTCCAGTACTAAAATGAAACAAAAATGGGACCAATTCAGTACGGGGTATACACATCCTTTCATCACCCTATGGTATGCCTGCGAACAGATAGGGCGCCAACTTCGTTTCGCTCAAGTTCGGGGCATCCATAACCGGGGTCGCGCTATTGTTAGATATGGTGGGGGCGACCGCGGACGGGTGTTTGGGCGGCTGCTTTTGCTTCTATTTTATGTCTCGTAAAATCGTCACAAAGACAGACTGTCTGATAATGTTCATTAATTGGTATCAAAACAAATGTGTTACTGGAAAGTACAGCATGCGCTGATGAGTTACTAATCATTACTAATCGTAACTACTTACCTCCCCCCAAAAGAACCCGGGAAACGTGGGCAAAGGTCAAACAATCTCTGCCCAAAAATCTGCTTGACAGGTTGGAGGGATATGCCCCGGAAGCACTGGCACTTATATAGAATCTATGTGTACTATATAGAACATGCCACCGGAGAAGAGGAAGGTTCAGCTGACAGGCGGCGCAACGCTCATCGTGTCGTTGCCGATCAGGTGGGCAAGGGATGTTGGGCTTGAGGCAGGAGACGAGGTATTTCTTACAGACCAGCCTGACCGGTCACTTCTGCTGACCACGCATCCAAAGGCAAACGAGCAGATATATGAGGCAACAATCAAGCTATTCCCCGGCGAAAGCCCTGAGAACAACCTGAGACTGCTGGTTGCGCATTATCTGGTCGGGTATGACATCATACGGCTAATCTCTCAGAAGGGTTTTGGTGCGTCCGAACGGAAATTGATCAAGGATGCTGTGCGGCAGCGGCTGATCGGGCTCGAGGTGGTCGAAGAGTCGCAGAACGAGCTAATTCTGCAGAGTCTTCTGAACTACCGAGACCTGCCGCTAAAAAAAGCGATGCAGAGCATGACCGGACTCATCTCTTCGATGCACGAGGATGCCATGCACGCGCTCCGCAGCAACGATTCCGAGCTTGCGAACGATATCATCCAGAGGGACGACGAGGTCGATCGCTTCTACCTGCTGATCGTCAGACAGCTCAAGGCTGCAATCGAGAGTCCCGGACTATCAGAGAAGATAGGGATCACTCATCCACGGGAATGCCTCGGGTATCGGCTGATCGCAAAAAGCATGGAACGAATCGGGGATCACGCCGAAAATATTGCCAGAAACATACTTGAACTGGATCACGAGGCAGAATCAGTTGATTTAATCTGCGAGATGGGGGGTCTGGCGCATGATGTTGTCATGCGGGCGATAACATCGCTTTCAAAGAATAATATGAAGGATGCAAACCGTGTCATCACGGATGCGGCAGAGGTCGTCGCGATGGGGATTGCAATCGAGAAAGAGATCAAAAGAGAGTGTGATATAACGGAAGTCAGCTTCATCCTCGAGAGTCTGCGGCGGATCGCAGAATACGGGTCAGACATCGCAGAGATATCAATCAACCTGGGTACAGAGGACCTGCGCTAAACTGCATAGATGTAGCTGCCAGGGCACAAGCGTCATGCGACGTTATGCCAGAACACCCGTCATAAGTAACAGCACATAGATTATGGAAAATGCCAGTGTCGAGAGCAGCGCCATATAAACCTTGCTAAATCTGATAGCCAGAACAGCGTACACGAGAATGGCAAACCCGATTAGGAGCGGGGCATTGGACAGTTCGATTGGTGTTTGCAGTAGTGTGACAACCATGCTGCATGCAAAGGTTTGTAGATATTTAAAACTTTCGGATGCGGGGAATTGTTATGTCTTATGGCGTTGATGCCACTTTAATAGACCCTACCTGACACTCTTCGCAACAATCCCCTGCGAATCTGCGTTACCAGCCAAAACACCATTGCTGTATGCCATGATACAAATTTCAGGTGATTGCAGTCCCTTTCGAACATGCTCAATACTATATGTCCGGAATTGCGTGTGTGTTCAGCTATACTCGGCAACCGGCATAAACTGCGATTTCCATGGCGTACACATTACTGCCGCAGAGCGTACGGAGTAGATCTCCTCTGTGGTCTCTGTGCATTCTGTAGCTATTGTTTTTCATCATTGAAAATCTCTGATTCTGATGGATTCTGTGGTTTTCAAAAGATGTCAGAAGAGACTTATTCATCCTTTGCGCCTTCGCGTCTTGGCGTTTCTCTGATTTAACGCAAAGGCGCAGAGACGCAGAGACGCAGAGCGGTGCCCGCGGCCCCACACATGTGAAGGTACCGATAGCGACCACAGAAAACGGCAGAACCAGGAAAATCTCAAGTTGTGGCGGTGTGGAGTATAACCACAAGATTACCCGGATTCCCACAAGATTTCTGTGTTAACCTTGTGTAACCTCGTGGTTTTATATGTGGACATCCACACAATATTGAGTAAGTACCCTTTTTCCCGTCGTTTTTCACAACTTCAGAGCATAACCGACTCATCAGGCGTCGCAACGTACGGAATCGCACCGAGCGCTCCGATCACCCCATTACCATCGAGCCAGACATCCACACCACAATTCCGGGCGCATTCGAGCGCGTACTCTTGAGTCAGAACACCACTCTTACATGCTCTTCCGTAATCCGCAAGAACCGACCCATCAAAATCTGTGAGTGCGACCATGCCGGTCTCAGCGGATACTGAATACTCGGTCAGAAGATCGCGGATCTGCGTGAGCACGTCGTCTGCGCCACCATCATCAAGACATGCGAACTCAAGAACCGTTGAGACGCAGTTCTGCGTCTTTTCCGGCACCGGATGCAACTGCACGATTGAATGCGAGAGGTAGCGCGCCGCATCACAATCGACAGTGCATGCGATGTTGTGCGCAAGGCACCATGTCGCGCCAACCTCCTTTGAGTCGGTGTCGTCGATTCCCACGATCAAACGGCTCCGCAGTGGCAGGACGATTGTGCCGCTCCCGACCTTTCCGCCGCCGGATTCGCTGAGATTACACCTGAGAACGCCGTTTGCCCCGGCACGGCAGGTGGTCGCGCCGACCCCGCCGCCGCCGAGACCCGCATACGTGACTGCAACCTCACCATCTCGCACCACAACGGATCGGATGCCCGCGGCGGCATACGATGGCTCAAGCACGAGATCGCATTCGCCAACCCTTGTCATGTATCTGATCGTGTTTCCGATCACACGAGTCTCAAGGACCAGAGGGCTCTTCTTGTAATGGTAGCGCGCCCACGCTGAGCCGCCATAGCAGTTGGAGAACTCAATTAGCTCAACATGGCTGCAATCATCATTTCCGACCGCGTATATCGCCTGATACGGCACCGTGTACGGGTCACTGATCCGCACCATATCCGTCCTTCTCCTTGAGGTATCTCAGCAATCCTCTGGAATCGAGCAGTTCTTGCATGAACTCCGGAATCGGGCTGGAATTGTAGTGTTCACCGGTCGTAACGTTCTCGATCTGCCCGTTCTCGAGATCGATTCTGAGTTCATTGCCATTGTGCACCTTCTCTGCGATTCCCGCGCATTCGATCAACGGCAGTCCGATGTTGAAGCCGTTTCTGTAAAATATGCGGGCGAACGATTCTGCGATCACGCATACTGTGCCGCATGCCGCTATGACCTGCGGTGCCTGCTCTCTCGATGAGCCGCACCCGAAATTCGATTTTGCAACGATGATCGGGTTCTCAGTGTGCTTGCTGTCGGTGTAAAAATCCGGATCGATCGATTCAAAGGTGTGGACTGCGAGTTTGTTCAGATCGAGTTCGTCGTATTTGTACTTTCCCGAGATCACTTCGTCTGTGTTTGTATCCTGCGGAAATACCCGCAGAATCTTGCCGGTTATTGGTTTCATCGCCATGGTATGTTGCTTCCTTCTGTGTTACTCTGTTCCCTGTGCGTTCCTGTGCGTTGTTTCATTGGTATACTGCATGCTCGCCCAAATTTAAGTTGTGGTCGCGCAACAAAAGTATGGATTGCGAGCGTATCTTCGGAATGATTCGATTCGTGTAATTTGATGTTGTAGATATATTTAAAAATATTCAATCAATCAGAATAAATTAAAAAGACTCCTTTGTTCAGGGTACGATATCCGGTGCACATCCACAATCCAGCGCAACTCTTATCTCAAAGAGCACCAATGTCAACAAACGAGATGATCCAATGGAGAGTGAACTGTACAACAAGATCCTGATTGCGACCGACGGTTCGGACAACACCAAAAAGGCGATCAGATATGGCATGGAACTTGCCCGCATCGCAGGCGCGGATGTTTATGCCGTGTACGTACTCGATTCTGGCGCGTTCGCGTCCCTGCCTGTTGATGCTGCGTGGGAGAATATGTACGAACTGCTGCGCACCGAGGGCAGGGAGGCTCTGAAAATAATCGAGGATATGGGCGCGGAGTCCGGTGTGCCGGTTGAGTGCAGCGTTCTGGACGGACATCCCGCGCATGAAATCGTTTATTATGCGGAGGAGAACAATATTGACCTGATCGTGATAGGCACGCTCGGGAAGACCGGACTGGACCGGATCCTCCTTGGTAGCGTTGCAACCGCAATCATACACAGGTCCACAATCCCGGTGATGGTCATTCACGCCTGAGTACGTGCACGACGAGCAGAACTATTATGGGCGGGTCAACAAGGGCTGGTACTTGTTGCAGTATAATGAAAACCTGAAATAGGGATAAAGCATACAAAAAACGAGAAGCTGAAGAACTTGTTGACAGAGTCAATGGACCGGAATATTGAGCTATTGAATGCGTGCTAAATATTGATGCGAATGCCACTGACTTCAGGTACGTGCTCAATATTGTGGGGATATTTGCATATACAACCACGAGATTTCACGAGATTGACGCAAGAAGATGGCAGTACCTACAAGATGTTGGCGATGTGTTTGCATTTCATGTCCTGTCCACTCCTACTTTCTCGTGGAAATTTGTGTAATCTTGTGGTTCCTACCGTACGGTATTGAGCATGTTCGACATCAGTTGGGTGTGGGTTGGCTGAGACTGGGACACACGTTGTGGTAAACTATTTGGTTGGATGCTCGTGACGTCCCTTCAGATCATCGAGAATATCTTCTGAAAGCTTCTTCTTCAGCTGCATGTACTCGACTCCTGAGACGCCGATCTGACCCAGCACGCCGTCGCGCATGAAACACGGCTTTGTGAGCTTGCAGCACCATATCAGCGTTCCGAAGCAGGTCTGCTGCCCACCGAGTGCAAGCGGTGTCTCGCGTGAGAGTGCAACCTTCAGATCCGCAAACTCTTGCGGCGTTATTCCATGTTTATCGAGCACATGATGAATCGCGCACGGTTTTACAGGCAGACAACAGAAGGCGAGTGCACGGTCGTCCCCGCCGCTACAGATGTGCTTTGGAGCGTTATACCAGCCGGTCTGTTCCTGAAAGGTGCTAACAGCGTGAACAAGTTTATCGATTGTCTCCGGATCGTTCAACGCGGCCCTCGCAACCGAGACCATGTCTGCGCCATACCCAAACATGTCTTTTGCGCTTCTGAAATCCACAACCGAGTTGTTGCCGATGATTACGAGATCGGTAACATTCCTTGTCACCCTGATCGCGCGATGGTCAACGCCTGCTCCGGGTTTCATGGCATCGATGTGAATCATGTCAGCCCCGGCATCCTCAATTGCGATTGCGAGTTCCACGTCATCGACAACTCCGGATCTGGTCTTTACAGAGAGGACAACCCCTGTTCTCTTGAGCTTCGAGAGTACCGATTGCAATTTCTCCAAATCATGAAGCATGTGTTCTCCCACACCAACGTCGGTCATTTCGGGCTGTCTGCAGTGGCAATCGATCTCGAGAATTGCGTTGTACTCCTTTGCGAGGATGGCTGCCTCTAGAAGAGGCGAGATCTCCGTGCTGCGGACGTTGATTGCAATCGCTGGGGGATCATCCATCTCTTTTGCGCGTTCAAGCTCGCTTCGCAGATGTTCGATCGGTTTCGGCGTCACAAATTCGGCACGTCCACGCTCTTTAATACGTGCTGCGGAATCATTCGTTGCAGCGTCCAGATTGTATCCGCCGATTATGGCAAGACCCGCACTCATAGCAGCGTCTCTCACAAAATCAATGTCCACGATGCCGGCCATCGGCGCAAGCGCGATCGGGTTCTTTATCTGTATGTTGCCAGCGTGTATCTCAAACTCAGTCAAATGAATGCCTCAATCCGCTGATATTGGGAGACTGGCATATCAAGGTTATGGTCTGCCAGCAACCACAGCCACCATAGATTTATTAACGAACGGTTCCAAGAACCGATGTGCTCGTACCCCATGCGGGGGTTGCCCAGCCAGGTCAAAGGCGCTAGGTTGAGGGCCTAGTCTCGTAGGAGTTCGTGGGTTCGAATCCCATCCCCCGCATCCGTCCAAAAATCTCTTCTCGGCACGCCTTAATTTGGTTAATGATCACAGCACAAGCTCCATTCCGTCATATCCGAGATTCCACTGCTTCACAGCCTCGTCGTGCGGCGGGAAGAGATGACTCATGTGGATCATCACCACCTCCTTTGCATTCAACGATTCTGCCAGTTCCTCTGCCTCCTCGGTATTCATGTGCTTCGTGAGATGGAAGAGTGGTGGCGTGATCGCATCGCATATCAGGAGGTCGGGGTTGCGCATGATCGCAATTGAGCGCTCCGGAATATGTCTCTCGGTGTCGCCGGTTATGACGAGTTTCTTATCGCGTTCGCATACCACTACACCAACGGATTCGGCAACCGGTGGGTGAAAGACATAAAATAGCGTGAATTCGAGACCGATTAAG
>JAYEFS010000483.1:0-6797 GCA_034658695.1 Methanobacteriota archaeon
GGATTCGTAACAGATATCGCAATTGTCACAAATGCCGATCAGGAGAACATCGAGAGCGTGATAGAAACAGCAGAGAACACCTCTTTTCTCGTAGGCGTAGGCGGCGGCACCGTGATCGATGTTGCGAAACTCGCATCGACAATGCTTGACATCCCATTCTGGAGCGTGCCGACAGCGGCAGCACACGACGGCATCGCATCGATGCGTGCATCGATCGCAAGAGACGGCGACACAGTCTCGGTTCCGGCACAGGCGCCCCTTGGAATAATTGCTGACACAGAGATTATCGCGCATGCTCCATATCGTTTTCTTGCGGCAGGGTGCGGTGATCTCATCTCGAATTACACCGCGATTCTGGACTGGCAGCTTGCGCACCGGCTCAGGAACACGCCGTACAGCGAGTATGCTGCGACGCTGTCCCGGATGACTGCGCAGATCGTAATGGACCGCGCAGAGACTATCAAGCCTGAACTCGAGGAGTCTGCGAGGCTTGTGATAAAAGCGCTCGTCTCAAGCGGCGTTGCGATGAGTATTGCCGGCTCATCCATGCCAGCGTCCGGATCAGAGCACAAGTTCAGCCATGCACTGGACAGAATCGCTCCGGAGCCAGCCCTGCATGGCGAGCAGTGCGGCGTCGGCACGATCATGATGATGTATCTGCATGGCGGCAACTGGCAGCAGATCCGGGATGCGCTGCAGAGAATCGGCGCACCCACAACTGCTACGGAACTCGGTGTTCCGGCTCAGTGCATAATCGATGCGCTTGTTCATGCGCATGAGGTGCGTCCTGAGCGCTACACGATTCTTGGAGCCGGGCTTAATCGGGAAGCAGCGGAGAATGTGGCGAGGATTACGGGGGTCGTTGATTAGTGTTATCCCCGCATCTCATGGCTTTCAAGATATTTGGCTGGAGTCTGGACCTTGACTTTTCCTTTTTCGTTGAAATGTCTCGTGTTCCACGTGATAAAAATATCACAATTCGCTTCTTCGCATAGCCATAAAATCTCGGAATCCTTGTATCCCATTTGTTGCCCCATATATGCCAAGCAATTATCTATTATATTTTTAAAAAAACTACTTGATTCTCTATATTCTTTAAAATATGAATATATTATTTTCAAGGTCATGTCTCGATGAAAGTCGGTAAAAGTGGTTTCAACGTTTAAATTTCGAGCAGCTGAAAGTACGCCACATACCTCTAAAATATTGCTGGTTCTGCCGTTTTCTGTGGTCGCTATCGGAAGCCTTCGCGTGTGTGGAGTCGCGGGCACCTCTCTGTGTCTCTGCGCCTTTGTGTTAAATCAGAGAAACGCCAAGACACCAAGGCGCAAAGGATGAATAAGTTTCTTCCGACATCTTTTGAAAACCACAGAATCCATCAGAATCAGAAATATTGAAGATTGTTGTGCATCTGACAATGCTTGATGTTTCTTCCATGAATTTCCTACTCATCAACGCCTTATCATCATTTGGATCTAACAGATCTCGAATGAAGACGTCCGTGTCGATGCAAATCATTATCTTCTGCCTCTAAGTTCATCCATAATCTCATCAACCGTCTTCGTACCATATAATTTATCCCATTCCGCGGATTTCAGGATTTCTGAGCATTTTCTCCGGATTTCCAGATACGCCTCGTCTTTGAATCTTATATTATCATTCAAATATGCGTCAATGAAATCGGGTATGCCTCTTGTTTTCTTGATTGGGGGATAACCCACGTTTAAATGTTTTAAATGTGATGAATCTGCCAATGGAGATCCTGTAGTCGTGCGAGTGGACGTGCCTGTAAGATTGGGGAACGGGATATCCCCCCCGTTTAACCGAAACGAGGGGGCGAAATCTTCGGGTTGGTGGGTGTGTATGTCAGGGGCGATGTGTCTGTACACGCCCATTCTTTCAAAAATGAGGTACGGTGATTCGGTATCTGTCCCCCATCTAATATTTTGTTCCATTTAAAATCCTCCTGCGAGTGTTGCTAATCGTTTTTAGATTCCTGTTCACCGATATAAATTGTTCCATGCTCTTTTTCCCAATTAGCGATCGATTCATTCAACCAATTTGAAAACTGTTTTGCAGAAGCTAATGACATCACAACCGATGTTTGCACTTCTCGCTCCAGAACCAGTCTGTCGTCATCCTCGACTATATCTTCTTTATAAAAATATCCGGAGATCATATATTCCAAAAACGCCTCCGAATGCCCCTGTTGTATAAAACTGCTTGTACTCCAGAGCATCTATCTTCTTTATCGCCGGTTCGACTTCTTCGCCATCGGGTAATATAATTGTCATAGTCATTTCAAAGTCCTCGATTGGAGATATGGTTATATGCAGTAATTAAACTGCCGATACCTCAAATGGTTAACATATCATCGACGCGCTCGTTCATGCGCATGAGGTGCGTCCCGAGCGCTACACGATTCTTGGAGCAGGGCTTAATCGGGAAGCAGCGGAGAATGTGGCGAGGATTACTGGAGTTATCGGTTAGTTCATGACTTATGACCGCCTACAACATCCACAAGCCCCGATCAGCCCACAGAGCAGCGGTAGCAACCGATTAGCCACCATCACTCCCTCATAATTCTCACAATCAAAAACATCCCGACGAGATTTATGATGACAATCGGAACAGCGATCCGGAGTACTTTTGTCCATGCATCCTCCTGCCAGAAAGCCAGTCCCGCCAATTCCGCATGTTCGCCCCGCTTCCGGCTTTCTGGCACATCCGGAGCTGCCAAAAAATCCCCCGCCGCAGAACAATCGACAACGTAATCAGAATTGAGAAACAACTCGTGCTCGTCAGTCTTTCCATTCCTTGTAACCTTGATCGTGTAGTTGTACCCCATATTCAGACCTCTGAATATAAATTCGGAATCTGAGGTTCCCGCGACAGTGTCTCCGCAGCCACGCACCTCAACATCCACCACATCTTTTCCTGACCCTGCCAACACTCGCAAATCCGCATATCTTCCCACAGGCAGAGCATCTCCATCGCACAAGGTACCGGAAGTGGGCAATCCCATCTGGCAGAGCAGCGTCGGTGCGATGTCTTCCTGCCCCGCTGTTGCGATTGTGCCCTCTGCGACTCCACAACCACTAAATACAAGCGGTATCCTCTGGCTTTCCGGATATTTAGCGTACTTATCCGATGCATGCCCGCCATGAGCCGCGCCATGGGTTGCAAATCCCATTCCATGATCCGCGGTCAGCACAAACAGTAGATCGTTACTTGCGCATCGCTGATACGGCCCGCGTATCGCATCGTCCGTGCCGTCGATCACCTGTGGGTACCCGGATGCGCCGAGGTGGTGCCCGGCTGAATCGACGGCTCCGATATTGATGATCATGATGAACGGAGCATGGCTCTCGCAGAGAGTCCGGGCGATCGCATCCGACACATCGATCGCCCACCGGTTGTATGCGACATATCGCTCAACGCCGTCCTTATCGCCAAGATACTCTGTGATATTGCTCCATTTAGTCATAAGATCATTGATATCGTTTGAAAGGTCTTGATTCCCGTAGGGGTAAGCGTCGATTGCGATTCCAGGGTTTGTGATCGAGTTCTTCTTGACATGCAGGATTATATCAAGTTCAGCGCACATCTCCTCGAAATCTCCGTTCTCCATTATGCCCACGCAGAAATACCCATTCTCATGTGCGACATCAAAGATTGTTCTTCTGTCGGCGACCGCCTGGGGTTTTGCGTCCGCACACCCGGTCACAATCACCGAGTGTCCTGGATGAGTGCTCGTCACCGGGGCACGCACATCGATTGCACGCATGCCGCCTCCGGCGATTGCGAGGAGATTTGTGCAGTTTGCTTTTTTGAGCGTTGAATTGTCGAGTGCGTGCGGAGTGAATTCAGGATAGCAGTACGATGAGCCGAGACCGTCGATTATCAGCAGCACACAGCCGTTGTAGTCTGTGCGGTGTACTGTGATCTCGGTTGTGGCGCATGCGTTATCTGGAAGAAGCGAGAGTGGCAGCAGGAGCAGTGAGAGTAGCAAGATTAGTGAGAGTAGCAGGGGCGGCAGGTGTGACAGGGGCGAAAATGGGGTTGGTATGGCTGGCAGGACCCATGTTTTCGGTTTTTTCAGGTGATCTCGGGATTTTTCTGATGCGGGCATGCTTAAACGACCTCTCCGTCCAGCATCCTGATCGTCCGTTCCGTCTTCTCTGCAAGATCCGAATCATGCGTGATCAGAACAACTGTCTTTCCCTGATTGTGCAACTCCTCGAGAATCTGAAAGACCATGGCTCCGGATTTCGTGTCGAGGTTTCCGGTTGGCTCGTCAGCGAGTATGATCTCGGGATTGTTTGCGAGCGCTCTTGCGATCGCGACTCGCTGCTGCTGACCTCCTGATAGCTGATTCGGAAAATAATTGAGTCTGTGTCCGAGTTCCAGCGATTCGAGAAGCAATCTCGCTTTTTCTTTCCGCTCGTCCAGATCCACATCCCTGAGCACCATCGGGATCTCTACATTCTCGAGCACTGTGAACGTCGGTATCAGGTTGAACTGCTGAAACACGAATCCGAGCACTTCTCTTCGAACCCTTGCCCGCTCGCTCTCGTCCATATCAGAGACTTTGTTGTGCTTGATGTGAATATCGCCCCTCGTTGGCGTGTCAAGGATCCCGATCTGGTACATGAGCGTCGATTTGCCGGATCCGGACGCTCCGATGATCGATACGAACTCGCCTCTGTCGATCGTCAGGCTCACATCCTTAACTGCAACCGCGGCTGCCTCCCCCTCTCCAAAGATCTTCCAGACATGCGCAAGTTCGATTATTGATTCGGTCATGGTGTCTCCTGCCGGTTGCAACAGAGCCAGCAATCACTGGTTTCGTCAGCACTGGTTCCGGCTGTTTTGCTTTGCTTTACTTTATTTTGCTTTGCGGGTATGTGTTTAGCCGAGGCGAAAAAACCACGAGATTTCACGAGATTAACACAGAAATCTTGTGGAGATGGCTGCGCCGCTGCTTCGCAGACTGTGTAATCTTGTGGTTAGCTAAACATTGCGGCAATGTTATGTCGCGGTGCGTGGTATTCAATTATTCGTGCCCAATGAAAAGGTTCTCGCAACTCGCAACCCGATCAGAAAGCATTATTGCCACGCACAACACACCAATACCAATGAATGCCAGAATACTCGACACAATCGACTCAAAAACTAGCGGTTCGCTGCGCATTCTCACTGATCTTGTGAGTATACCGACGATCGCGCCTCCCGGCGATAACTACGAAGAGATCGTTGACCACCTGATGCCAATGTTCTCGGATCTCGGGTTCGACGTTGAGAAGATATGCATCCCCGACAATCTGTTCAAGCGGAAGATGAAAAATCCGGAACTGCACGGGACCAGGGCAAATCTGCACGCGTATCTCGATTGCGGCGCTGATCAGACGCTTGTGATCTACACGCATCTCGATGTGGTTCCTGTGGGTGAAGGGGGCGGCGATGGTGGTGGTGGCTGGACGGTTCCGCCATTTGACGGCACGGTCAAGGACGGCAGGTTCTATGCGCGGGGCTCGGCTGACTCGAAGGCAGCGGTTGCCGCACTCCTGACCGCACTCTCTCTGATCCAAGAACTTGGTATTACGCCCGCATACAATCTCAACATCGCATTGACCACCGATGAGGAGGTTGGACCCTATTCGGGATTGTGCTATTTTGCGGACATCGGCATCCTGTCTGGTGATTATTTTCTCTGCATGGACGGAGACGGCGACGATGTCATGATCGGCACGAACGGGGTACTCACGTGGCGAGTCGATGTCCTCGGAAGGTCGCATCACAGCGGAAGTGGTTTTCTTGGGGTCAATGCGCTCGAAAAATCGGTTGCGCTGATGGACGGGCTGCTCCGGCTGAAGCGTGAGGTTGAGGCGAGGCGGTCAGCCATTCCGGGAAGCTCTGCGATCTTCGATAAAACGGGTCTGACGCACATAAAACCTGTTCTGAATATCACGATGATTGAGAGCGGCGTAAAGGAGAACATAGTCCCTGGAAAATGTACAATACGGGGCGATCGCAGGGTCATACCCGAAGAGAGCTTCGACTGCGCAATCGATGAGATCAGAGCGGCGCTGGAGAGTGCTGCGGACGCTGAGACCGAGTATGAGTTCACGTATGAGATCGGGTATCCGCCGATGTCCACTGATCCCAACCACCCGTGGATCGGGAGGGTTTTATCGGTTGCAAACGAGGTGTCCGATCGCAAAATTGAGCTCGCTGGCGCGCAGGGCAGCCTCGATGTCGCTTATGCGATCAAGATCACCGGACAGCCGGTCTGCTGCCACGGCGTCGGAAGGCTGCTCGAGAGCCGGGCGCATGCCGAGGATGAGAACATCAGAATCGATGATCTGGCGAGATATATCCGGTTTCTGGGGCTGCTCCTGACCGAATGATGCGCCAGAATATTGCAATCCGGGTGCGGGGGTGGGTGGTCGAATATTGGATTAAAACACAATTCTCAAAGTTGAGGTGGAAGCCGTGATTGGTACGGACAATAGCAGGATTGCTATGCGAAGAGTATTTATGCAATCAGATTGTTATGATAACTAACGTTTTGGGGATGAAATGCTATGATCAAGAATACCCGCGTAATTGGATCTGCAATATCCGACGCTTCTATGGTCGTTGACACCGGCAAAAGCCTTATAGGGGGATTTTTCTGATTCTGATGGATTCTGTGGTTTCCAATCTTTGCGCCCTTGCGTCATCGCGTCTTTCTCGTTCCTCTGATATAACGCAAGGTCGCAAAGTCGCAGAGACGCAAAGTTGAGAGAGATGCG
>JAYEFS010000484.1:0-6785 GCA_034658695.1 Methanobacteriota archaeon
TTCGTATATATACGCGCCCGGCATTCAGCATCGCGCCCCACTCAGGTGTCGGAGGCTGTGAACCAAAACCGAGGAAGCTCAGCGCCGCCGCCGAAAGTATCACATAAGCCATGCCGAGCGTCGCCATCACGATCACCGGAGCGACGATGTTCGGGAGTATGTGGCGGGTCATGATATAGCTGTCGCGCGCGCCAAGCGATCTCGCCGACTCCACAAATCCCTGCTCCTTGAGCGAGAGTACCGAGCCACGCGCAACTCTGGCATAGCTCGTCCATTCTATCGCAATCAATGCGATTACGACGCTTGCAAGCCCCTGCCCGAGCAGACCCGCGATCACCACTGCTAGGAATATGCTGGGAAACGAGAGGGTGGCGTCAACGAAACGCATGATCATGGTATCAAGGATTCCGCCACGGTATCCGGCGACCACCCCGAGGGCGATTCCGACCGTTGCGGATATTCCGACAACAACGACCCCGATCGCAAGCGAGATTCTGGCACCGTATAGGAGCCTGCTCAGGATGCATCTTCCCAGATGATCCGTTCCGAGCGGATACTTCTGTTCTGTGAACGGCGATATCAGCCGATCTGCGAGACACGCTTTCGTGGGGCTGTTCGGTGATAGCTGGGGCGCAAAAACCGCTAAAAGGCAGATCAACAGAATGATTATGACGCCAATTGTTGCCGATCTGCTCTCCTTAAGACGCGTCACGAGATGCACAAACCCACTATCCTGCTGTTTCATAGCGTATCCTCGGATCGATGTACCTGTACGAGATATCGACTATCAGGTTGACCAGAACAAATAGGAGCGTAACAAAGACCATACAACCCTGGATCATCATATAGTCCCTCATATCTATCGAATCGATGATCAGCCTCCCGAGACCGGGCCAACCAAAGATCGTCTCGACCACAACCGAGCCGTTGAGCAGATATCCGAAGTTCAAGCCGACCATGGTCACAACAGGGATCAGCGCGTTCTTCAGCGCGTGTTTGCCGATGACTACCCGCTCAGAGACGCCTTTTGCGCGTGCGGTCTGGATGTAGTCCTGCCCGAGTGCCTCAAGCATGCTCGACCTGATCAGCCTCGCAGTGACCGCAGCCGAACCGGTTCCGAGTGTTATGGCTGGCAGTATGATGTGCTCGAGATCGCCGCCGTCCCCGTAACCGGCGACAGGAAGCAGGTCAAGATAGATCCCGAAGAGCAGCATGAGCAGGAGTCCCAGCCAGAAGTTGGGCATGGAGACTCCGAGCGATGCACCGACCATGCAGGAGACGTCCAGTGGCGAGTTCTGTTTGATCGCCGAGACGATCCCGAGGGGAATTGCGATAGCGAGTGAAAGGAAGAGGCTTACGACCGAAAGCTTGAATGTGGCTCTGAAAGCTGTCTTTATGTGGTCAAAAACCGGTTTCTGACTCCGATAGGAGTATCCAAGATCGCCGTGCAGAAGATTGTTCAGCCATATAATGTACTGGATGTGCAGCGGTTTGTCAAGCCCCATCTTGTCTCTGAATTTCTCCACTGATTCCGGGTTCACACTGCCGTCCGGTCCTGTGCAGAGGGTCTCTGCCGGGTCACCCGGCGCGAAGTATATGATTGAGAAACTCACAACCGAGACCAGTAGCAGTACCGGGATCAATTGCAAGATCCGCTTTAATATATAATCAAGCATCTTTTATCGACCGTTAATCGATCTTTCATCCTTCTTTCATTGTTATGTGGTTTTTAATTTATTCTGGGTGGACTCGGGTTATGTCAAAGAAGATTAACCACAGAGGACGCGGAGGGTGCAGAGAGTTGCCTTTTTCTCTGTTGTTTTCCGAACCCATTCCAGAAGCTAATGAAACGTCTCATCGTTATTCAGTCTGATCTCAGTTTGGAATAAGCGTGGGTGCGATAAAAAATAATACGAGCAAGATGGTGCGTTGCACAACCATCCACCATCCTGCTTGGTATTCACGCGACTGCCCTACTATCGCCCGATGTACATGTTCTTGGTGAGGAAGGTTATCTCGTTTGGATATATCTCGTACCCTACCACCTTTGTGTTGTATCCCACAAGCTCTTTCTCGTGGAAGATGAACATCTCAGGGGACTCGTCCACAATTATCTCCTGTGCCTGGTCGTAGCAGCTCTTCCTGACGTTCTGGTTCGTGGCAGTCCTTGCATTTGCCAGAAGCGAGTTCACCGTGTCATTCGAATACCGATTCCATCCGTTCTCCTTGTATCCGGCTGTCGAGTCGAAGTGGTGGGTCAGGAAGTAGTCGGGGTCTCCGCTCGGCGCAACACCGTACGAGTAGAACGCCAGATCGTACGTGCCATCAGTCATGGCATCCTTTACAGCGGATGAGCCGGTAAGCTCAAGATTGACGCCGATTCCGATCTCCTCCAGCTGCGTCTCTATCACCTCTACACTGGGTTGCATCGCAGCCCGGCTTGTGTACGTCATTATGGTGAGCTCGAAGTCCTCTCCGTTGTATTCCCGCTTACCGTCGTTGTTGGTATCGGTGATTCCTGCAGCGTCGAGAAGTGAACGCGCTGTTTCCTGATTATGCGGATATCCGGCGAGGTCGTCGTTTGCCCACGGGAAGATCGATGGGAATACTCCTCTGGCTGACACGCCACCAACGCCTTCCAGCGCCACATCAACGACCTCATCGCGGTTGATTGCATAGTTTATAGCCTGCCTCACCCTGATATCGTTGAGAGGTTCCTTTTCGGTGTTAACGAAGAGGAAGTAGAGTCGTAGTGTCTCCTTAGTAGCAATGTCCAGATCGGAATCGCCCACAATCGTGCTCACCTCCGGATACGGGATTCCGCGGGACATATCACTGTCTCCACTCTGCAACATCATCGCCCGTGTTGCACCCTCACTGACGTACGTCAAGGTCGCGCTATCGAGCTTGACTCCGCCGCCCCAGTAGTCCAGGTTCCTGACAACTGCGAGGCTTGCTCCGAACTCATTACTATCGTATTTGAATGGACCTGTACCCACAGGGTGCGTGTCAAGCGTACCGGAAGCGCCCGCCTCCGGGCTCACTATGGATACGAGCGGATCGGTCAGACTCGCTATCGTCGGGGCATACGGCGCAGTCGTTGTGATTGTCACCGTGAGGTCATCGTCTTTAGTAACCGATGCGATGTGTGCATACTCGCTGCTCCGTGAATTCGATTCATCAAGGACTCGCTCGAGGGAGTAGACCACAGCGTCTGCATTGAATGGGGTACCATCGTGGAATTCGACATCCTCTCTCAGATTGATCTGCCACTCGGTGTCGCTCACCTGCGAATATCCCGTGGCAAGCTCGGGTGTGAGTTCCATCTCATCGTTGTACTTGAATAGCGTCTCATAGATGCCAGCCTTCCGCACATACCAGCCATTCCATCCATTCGCCGGATCAAGCGTCTCTTTCGGTCCGAATATCATCACCGTGTTCAGGTGTCCGCCAGGGAACGGCACACGTTCAAGGATTACCAACTCGATGCAGGTCACATCCAGCATGTTCACGTTACCGTCCTGATTCGCATCGGCTGATGCGACAACTGGGTCATATTCAAGGATCATGCGCTCGACCTTGGTCACATCTTGCATGTTGATTGCCATATCTTCGTTCGCGTCTCCGAAGAGTTCTGCGCAAACAGACGGAACCGATGCCAGAAGCATCACGCCCATAACTAAACCAATAACTCCGTATCGTATATCTCTATTCATGTATTACCTCCTTTGTTCTGCTATTATTCGTCTGTTCGACCCAAACGACAGGTGAACGATCGAGTCAAACCAGCGATAGAACTGTTTGAGCCTCGAACCGAGATCTGATACACACTGGTAGTTGTGCGTATCACGCATATCGGTGCGCTTTTATTGTCAGATCGTCTCAGTTACGTACCGCTTTGTAATTCATCGATTACAGGATTTGACATATACGAATACTACTTAAGTCTTTCGTATTATGAAACGCGTGAGTATCCATTGTTATGAAATATCAATTGTTGTGTAATTGTCAGTCGGATGTGCAACAGCATGAATGACGTGGAGATGTGTGTTAACGATACCTTTTGCGCTTTTCTCGTTAAATTGGAAAGAGAACGTAAAGACGCGATGACGCGGGTGGCGCAAAGAACAAAAAATCCAGTTGGAGATGCGCATTGGTCGCTCTTGTGTTCATGGTCAGATCGCCCATCATCGCATGTATGATATGTGTTTTATCTGAGATGAAAAAACCGATTACGCGAGATTGACACAGAAATCTGAGACTTTTTAATTTTTTCTGGTCGAGTCAAAAATGACCGAAACAAGTCATGCATAAGACAAATACCCCGGGCGTTCCCCTCGAAGAACAGAAAAGAATATCCAAAATTCGTAAACTAAATCAAATCTCAATGAAACGCAGATAGTTACCACTAAGAGTTGGTACCAGCAATTCCCAAGTTGACCGCTAGCCATATTTCATTTTAGCTCGACTTATCGGAGAGAAGCCCTTCCAGTCGCCTGTATTGAAGCATCGGCGGTTCGTTGAGGCGAACAGGTTGTAAAAGAAGTTAACTGTACTGAATGTGGCTTTAAAAGATCTGGCTTGGTCGACAAAGTTATCGATTGATGAGAATAGCTGTTCCATCACATTGTTAGTCTCCGGAGTGAATCCTTTCTCTAGCAACAATAGATTCTTGCGGTAAATCTCTTTCGCGTACGCGATCACCTTCCGTGATGCTCGCGACAGTTCAGTACTCGAAGCCAATTTCACAATTCCCTGATAAGATATCGATGAATGGATGGACGTTTCGGCAAGTATCAACTCTTGTGTGAGTTCATACAATTCCATATCCCTGGAAGGGATGTTCTCAATGCTTCCGAACTCATCAAGGTATCTCTTGGTGAGATTTTTCAATTGGTGAAGCACACAGAACAAATGGACAACATCCGGGAAAACAGTGCTTACTGCATTTATGATCGCCTTTTCTTCATCGGAAACGATCTTTAATATCTCTCTATCAGGTATTCGGCTTTTGATTCGGTCCAGGAGAGGTATTAGCTCAAGATAGCTGGGGTTTATGTTGGTTATTTCAAAGTCCAATACGACCTTATCTTCGGTAGCCACGACGTAAATGACTTTATATCGAAGCTTTTTCCACTCGCGATTGGTTAATGTCTTTCCAAGCTGACTCTCGATATAGTTTCTCTACCCGGATCTGACCCAGTAACCATCTATGTACAGAGCACCATTGAAATTGATCTCCTGGTCTAACAGTTCATGAGCCGATATCCTACCTTGCTTTTGCTCATAAGTCAGACAGTGTTGTTGGGCAAGGCGCTCATCCTGCGGTGCCAGTTAATCCCCCTGTAAATATTTCACCCACATGTGTTCCACGAACTGCATCTTCCGTTGTATCGTAACGCCTTCTGTTTTTCAATGTACTCGTCACTATAGTTTGCAGATCCGGGGACGCCAACAATCGGGCACAACCGAAAATTCCAGTGAAATACACACGGAGACTTTTGTTCTTTGCGCCATCGCGTCTTTGCATCTTTGCGTTATTGTTTTCCAATTTAACGCAAGGGCGCAAAGGCGCAGAGACGCGAAGGGTGTTGTCAATCTCAGTCTTCACGTCTTTTGCGTTGTTGTACATCCAACTGACCATTACGAAAATCACTAGATTTCCAGACAGTGCCAACAATCGTGTCAACATGATGTTTTCCGCACTTTGGGCAGATCCAGTAGGTGGTCGGGCACAGTATGATGCCGTAGCTTGAAATTATGAAACGGTCGTACTTCTCATTGGGTTTTAAAGAGCTTCCACAGACGGAACACTGAATCGGAGATATAGTCGTGAATAACGGGCGCCTTACCTTGTTTATTGGGATATCTGGCAAGGTCTGGATGACTTTTCCATTTTCCACTTCTTTTGCCAGTGACTTATCGATGGGGATATTACCTTTTGGAATATATACTATATATAGGTTTCATGTCTATTAAATCTTTTGGTAGGTATGTATATAAAATTATAGCTATAAATTGATGGAATGATAGAGTATTGGTCATGACTTTCGGTGAATTGAAATGGGATGTCCTTTCATCATCTCGGACAACATGTAGAACTGCCAATAATAACAACGCGATTGAAGAATGGACGTTTGAGAAGGGTGGAACGTGTCGTACCTGCGTGACTCATTTTGGACTGCAATTTACGTTGCACCGAAAAGTCGAGATTGGTGAATTTGACCGGTTACCAGAAGATAATAAAAATTGTAGCGTGTAAATTCCTAATAATATGGGTCATTTTCCCACCAATATAGCGAGTTTTGTATGGAATAATCATAAGACTAAATTATAAAATTCTAAGACCCCTCCGATCCGTTTTTACAGAAGTAAAAATATGAAAAAACATTTATATTCCAAAAACTGCTCTTGAAGAGCAACACTTGCAAGAATCTGAATATCTCCAGATCCGACTGTCTGAAATTTCGGAGTATCTTCGCCGGTGAAGGATCTCTGATCCTGCGCAAGATCTCACGCTCTGCAAGAGAGATCAACACCACGCAGTGAACTCCCAATAGTTACGATGAGAATTGATTATGAGTAGAATCTCCAGAAAGTCCTGTTAAATCTTGTCGGTTTGGTGGGTATCTTGGATTTTTGGTAGTGCTGGATGTTTCACGCCGAGACCTCGCCAGAGACGCCCTAAATCAATCCTCAGCGATTTGTGTTGTGATAGTGCCTACCGCTGTCGGTTTTTAGTGCGTTTTCAGTTGCTATGTGAATTCTTCGAGTGTGCTCAGCGC
>JAYEFS010000485.1:0-6755 GCA_034658695.1 Methanobacteriota archaeon
CGCATCTCTCTCAACTTTGCGTCTCTGCGACTTTGCGACCTTGCGTTATATCAGAGGAACGAGAAAGACGCGATGACGCAAGGGCGCAAAGATTGGAAACCACAGAATCCATCAGAATCAGAAAAATGCTACTTTATTTTTCTGCAAGCCCTTATTATTCTCGTGGCATCCATATTGCGCCCGATGAACCATACATTTTTACCGCATCGAAAACGATCTGATACACAATGAAATACCGTGCCGAGATCACCACAGAACTGAAGCCGGGCATGCTCGATCCTGAAGGGGCTACGATCCAGCGTGCGCTTGCGCACCTTGGATATAATGTGACGAGCGTCGGTACAGCGAAGAAACTACTGATCGAGCTGGAAGCCGATGGTATTGATGATGCAAGAGAGATGCTGGATGAGATGTGCAAAAAGATGCTTGCAAATCCAGTGATTCACAATTATTCAATTGAAGTACAATGAAATTTGCAATTGTCAGATTCGGGGGGAGTAATTGTGATCTGGACGTACATCACATCTTAAACGATGTTGTTGGCGTGTCTACGGATCTGGTGTGGTACAAAGACTCAATTGAGGACTATGATGGGGTGGTAATCCCGGGAGGATTCTCCTACGGTGATTATCTTCGTGCAGGCGCGATTGCAGCCAGAACCCCGATCATGAATGTGATTTCGCGTCTTGCAGAGGCGGGTAAGCCGGTGCTCGGCATCTGCAACGGCTTCCAGATTCTTGTTGAGTCAGGACTCCTCCCCGGGGCGCTGCGCACGAACGAGTATCCGAAATTCTGTTGCAAATGGGTCAACCTGCGCGTCGAGAAGACAGATACGGCGTTCACATCAAAATTCAGAAAAGGAGAGGTCGTGAGGATGCCGGTTGCGCACAAGGAAGGTAATTTCTTTGCGGACGACGCCACGCTCAATGCCATGAACTCGAATCGGGAAATTGCGTTCAGATACGTCGATTCAGACGGGAACGTCGTGCCTGATTCCAATCCGAACGGTTCTGTTGCAAACACCGCAGGAGTCGTCAATACGTCCGGAAACGTCCTCGGGATGATGCCGCATCCGGAACGTGCGTCTGAAGCGGTACTCGGATCGGACGATGGGCTACGGATCTTTGAGTCGATGGTTGAGTATGCGGATGCGAGCAGGGATATAAGTTAGGTTGGCGCTTGGGGGCACAATCTTCGTGGTGGTTTCATACTTACTCAATATTGTGTGGATGTGCGCACATAACACCACGAGACTGCACAAGATTAACACAAAATCTTGTGGGGATGGATGCGCCGCTGCTTCGCAGACTGTGCAATCTTGTGGTTCCCACCACAAGTTACCCGCGCATGGCACTGTCTGGAAATCCAGTGATTTTCGTAATGGTCAGTTGGGTGTACAACAACGCAAAAGACGTGAAGACTGAGATCGACAACACCCTTCGCGTCTCTCTCGCCCTTGCACCCTTCTCGTTAAATTAGAAAACAATAACGAGAAAGACGCGATGGCGCAAAGAACAAAAGTCTCCGTGTGTATTTCACTGGAATTTTCGGTTGCGCCCGCGCATGCACACGGTTTCTGCCGTTTGGGAGTTGATTTCCCCCAAATCCGATAACTACGACTCATTTCGCAGCTTAAGCAAGATATATGTCTAATCACTCCGCAGCAATATTCGATCAACGTTCGATCCACGAGGCGAATCGGGATGAAACGAACATCAATCATATCCATGCTCTGCATCGCGGCGATTCTTGCATCGGGCTGCGTCGATACCGATCATCATGATCGACCAGACACATCGACGCAGTCCGGGATCATACCATGCGGCGAAAATGATACGGGCAAGGATGCGGATTACTTAATCCTCGCACCAAAGACGCTATTTGTCGGAAGCGAGGGTGCAATCAGCATGTCCGCATTCTCAGGCGTTGGGCATGAGCCAGCAGAGCGCTGCGTGCAGTACACGCTTGTTGATAGCAACAAGGAGAACACACCTCTCGTTCGCGCATCAACAGGTGGATTTGGACATTCGGTCGCACAATTCGAGGTCCCTGAACTTGAGGAGGGCACATACTCGCTAATCGCGCAGCCGGTCGGGGCAGACACTGAATATACGGCAACGGTGCGCGTATCGAAGAGCAACCCCATCTTCATCGAGACCGATAAACCCATCTACAAGCCAGGGCAGACCATACACGGAAGAATCCTCCTGCTGAACAACAATCTGAAGCCGTTGGAGGATTCCGTGGAACTGGAGATCGCTGATGCGAAAGGAATCAAGGTCTTCAGAGAAACACTCGAAACGAACAATTTCGGAGTAGCAACGTTCGATCTACCACTCTCGACCGAGCCGAATCTCGGAACATGGAAGATCAAATCCGAATCTGGCGAATCGAAGTCGATTGTGGATATCGAGGTCGAACGATACGTGCTTCCAAAGTTCGAAGTCGAAGCAACGGTTCAGAAGGACTGGTTTCTCGTTTCTGACACCATCACAGGCGAAGTTTCTGCACAATACTTTTTTGGAAAGCCCGCCTGCGGTTCTGTTGAGATCGAGGCGGTGCGGTACGTCGGAACATGGGAAACCTACGCCACGTACAATGCACTTCTTGAGAACGGCACAATCGAGTTTGAGCTACCCGCTGCGGAGTGGGTGGCAGGAACATACAGCGCGGGCGGGCAGGGCAGCCTCATGTTACACATTGCTGTGACAGACACAGGAAACCACACAGAGACTGAGACGTTGCTTTTGAAGATTGTGGAGTCGGACACGATTCTGCACCTGATCCCCGAATCAAACCTCCTTAAGCCGGGGCTTCCGTTCGAAGTTGTGGTTGTAACGGAAGACCCGGAGGGCAGACCAATCGATACCAACGTTGAGATCAGGATTGTGTTTCGTTGTGAAGACTACACCGAAACCACGAGAGAAGAGACCATTTCGACCGAAAACGGAGTCGCTGTTGCGGATTATGTCGTCCCGGGCAATTGCACAGGTGCCCGGCTCACTGCGACATGTCGCGACGCGAGCGGTGATATTGTTAGTGGGGACATAAGCCTCAATTGCGCGTACTCGCCGGGCGCAAACTTCATACACATCGCACAGGAAAGCAGAGGAGTGGCCGATGTTGGTGACACGATCACCTTCGATGTACACTCGACTAATCCCGGCACAGTATTCTATGACGTGTTCGCGAACGGCAGAACCGTGTACTCGGCAACAAGTGACAGCCACGAGATCGCGGTTCAGGTAACTCCTCAAATGAGTCCCGGCGCAAAGATTGTGGCATACATGATCAATCCGAACAGCGAGGTCTCTCTTGATGTTCTACCATTCGATGTCAATTTCGGAACGAACGTTGATCTACTAGCCTCCTATGACTGTGAGACTGCGGCTCCGGGTGATGCCGTGCGACTGGACCTCAACGCAGGGACACGATCAATGATTGGGGTTGCGATTGTTGATGAATCCGTCTATGCGCTGAGTTCCGGTAGGCTCAACCTAAAACAAGTATTTGATGAGCTGGAAAAGCGGTTTATGGAGCCGCAGATTGAGATTCACCCGCAATACGGCGGTTACTACGACGAACGGCTTGTCGGCACTCACGAGCTTCTTGACGACTGCGGTATGCAGGTGCTTGCGTCGCCGTCGTTTGAGATTCCGAAATCACCGGAATTTAAACACAGGCGAGAGGGGATGGTAAAAGGCGGCATAGCCGGGGGTATGGCTGTTATGGACATGGCCGAAGTTGAAGGAGAAGTCGCGCCAGTGCCCACACCGACAGCCGCACCCAACGCGGCGGAAGCAGATTCCGACAGTGAACTCGCTGCAGTTGAGCGCGTGCGCCAGTTCTTCCCTGAGACATGGCTCTGGATGCCAGATATTCTCACGGACGACGCTGGATACGCACACCTCGATCTCACGGCTCCCGACAGCATCACGACGTGGCGGCTTCATGCGGTCTCGTCATCAGATGAAGGAATTGGGATATCCGGGGCGAGCCTCACCGTATTTCAGGAATTCTTCGTCGATATCGATCTTACGTATGCAGTGACTCGTGGAGAGGTGTTTCCCATACAGATACAGGTCTACAACTATCTCGACACACCGCAGGACGTCAAACTGACGCTTGCTGCGGCTGACTGGTTCGAGATTGTCAGCGATTCCACGGTCACAGTAACGGTCGGCGCAAACAGTGTCTCCGATGCGAGCTTCACGATCACGCCGACGGCAATCGGAAGAGACGTAATCGAGGTTACGGCACGGACGAAGGCGAAAGCGGATGCCGTGAAAAAAGAGATCATCGTCGAACCGGAGGGGACGAGACAGGAAATCGTTCTAAACGGAAATCTCGGAGAAGGTGGAGTTACGCTCGATGCCACGCTACCTGTTGGTATTGTGACTGATTCAGGAAAAGTTTTAGTGAGTTTTACTCCAAGCATCGTGGCGCAGACAATAAATGGTGTAGATAGCCTCCTTAACATGCCGTTTGGCTGCGGCGAACAGAATATGATAATGTTTGCGCCAGATGTCGAGGTTCTCCGCTACTTAAGAGAGACCGATCAGACGAATCCCGAGCTTCAGGCGAAGGCTGAGCTCTTTATAACGACTGGCTACCAGCGACAACTGACGTTCAGGCACAACGACGGTTCGTTTTCGGCATTTGGCGAAGGCGGTGGTGAAGGTGGCAGTCTCTGGCTCACAGCTTTCGTTCTGAACTCGTTCTCCAACGCACGAGACGTGACATCGATCGATGAGTCGATTCTCTCTGATGCAACGGACTGGATCTGCGAACACCAGAGAGACGACGGATCATGGGAGTCGGTTGGATTCATCTGCCATAACGAGATGATCGGGGGAATGGATGGCAGATACGCGCTCACAGGGTTTGTTGCAATCGCACTCGCCGAATACGACAATGCTGATCCGATCGCAATTGCACAGGCGCAAAGCTATCTTGAATCTAATCTCGATAACCAGACCGATCCTTATGCGATTGCGCTCGGCGCAGTCGCACTCAGGAAACTCGGAAGCAGTCATGCGGATTCTGCCCTCGAGAAGCTTGTTGCGATGGCAAAACAGGACGACGATGGTGTCTACTGGGGCTCTGATGCAGCGATTTCGGATTCAGATTCAGATTCGGGCACGTACCAGTTCCGCTACGGCGTGCCTGGATCGAGTAGAACAATCGAGATCACGTCTTATGCCGCACTTGCCTTAATCGAGGCGAAGCATCCGCTTGCGAACGATGCTGTCAAGTGGATCGCAGCCCAGCGAAACTCGCTTGGCGGGTTCTCATCGACGCAGGACACGGTTATGGCGTTCAGGGCGCTTGTGGCTGCCGCAGTGAATCAAGGACGAGACGTCAACGCCACTGTTACGGTATCAGCCGACGGCGTCACACTCAAGGACGTCCGGATCACTGCCGAGAACTTCGATGTGCTGCAGACTGTGGAGGTGCCGGAGGGGGCACTTGAGGTGCGACTTGTGATCGCGGGAAATGGAGAGGTCAATTATCAACTGGTGAAGCGGTTTAACGTAATCCTTCCCGAGATTGCACCGGTATCTGACCTGCAACTGGATACGGTCTACGACGCAGCCAATGTCAGTATCAACGATGTAGTCACTGTGCACACACGGGTCCTGTACACAGGGGCTGCGGAGTCGACAGGCATGATGATTGTGGATGTGGCTGTTCCCACAGGGTTCGCTGTAGAGCGATCGAGTCTGGATGCGCTTGTTTCGGCGGGCACGATCACTCGCTACGAGATTGCTGGCAGAAAGGCGATTGTGTATGTGCTTGATCTGCCGCGGGGCGAAGAACTCACGTTCGATGTTGAGATGCGAGCGCTCTTCCCGGTGCAGGCGATTGTGCCCGACAGCATGGCGTATTCGTACTACGATCCGGAGGTATATGCGAGCGCGAAGGGCGTGGAGATCGTAGTGGCGTAGGTGTTCGAATGGGGGGAAAACCATTACATGAGATTAACACAGAAATCTTGTGAAGATGGCTGCGCCGCTGCTTCGCAGACTGTGTAATCTTGTGTTACTGAGATTGCCGAGAGTTGTAGTGCCACCTCTTTCATCTTGCTTAAGAGGTAACTACTCAGGGGCACTGTCTGGAAATCCAGTGATTTCCGTGATGGTCAGTTGGATATACAACAATGCGAAAGACGTGAATACCGAGATTGACAACACTCTTCGCGTCTCTCTCGCCTTTCTCGTTAAATTGGAAAACAATAACGAGAAAGACGCGATGGCGCGATGGCGCAAAGAACAAAAGTCTCCGAGTGTATTTCACTGGGATTTTTGATTGTGCCCTACCCAGGTACCTAAAACCACTATCGAGGGACTTCGCTATTCAGGGACTGCCCTGGGCAGGGATGCTACTATAACCAAACCGGGAATTTAACCGCAGAGTGACGCTGAGGGGAACTAAACGGATAACCACTCTCTCGATCCTCTGCGCCCTCCTGCCGGATGATCATTCCCCACGAGTACCACCACCCCGTGAACCGAGCGCTGCACCCGCCGCCCCTTTCCATCCAACCGGCACATTAAGCGCATGCTCGAACGCCCACATTCAGAATAGCGCCCACAATATCCGATCCCCTCTTCTGAAGCTTCAGCACCAGTTCACACGCCCACCCCGTAAGTTAATGATCAATACATTCACAGATCATAGAAAACTCTCCGCCGGATTCTCACATTGTCCGGCATGATCACCGTGAATGACCTGAAAAGCTCCCCCGCATGATC
>JAYEFS010000486.1:0-6739 GCA_034658695.1 Methanobacteriota archaeon
GTACCACGCCGATCGATTGAGCTGTGGAATGGTCGGGGCAAGACTTATATAATGTTATGCTATCTGCATACGTGCAGTAATATCAATGCTGCGGATATCTCGAATAATTTCGAGATTAATAACATACAAACAAATATAGGAGGTATAAGATGAAAAGAACAATATCTTTGATATGCATCGTTGTTCTCATGACGGTTGCGCCTGCGCTGGCGGATCCGGACCTGAGCGTAGAGAGCGTTACTCCGAACTGCGACTATCTCTTCGGAAACGAGAGCAACGAGATATCTGCAATGATCCAGAACAATGGCACTGATTGCGAAGGACCGTTCAATGTCAGTTTTGTTATCAGCGACGGATTCAGCGTAACGGAATCGGTTGGTGCAGTAGCTTCAGGGAACAACACCACGGTGACAATCACCGACCCCACAATCAGGAATGCCGGTGATTCAGTGACACTAACAGTTACCGCTGATTGTGATTCCGCGATCGTCGAGTCAGACGAGGCAAACAACGTACTAACGTCTGATGTAACGGTTGCAAACAACGGCTACAAGGGCAAGACCTACACCGGCGGCGAGAATATGACGACATGGAAGACGTTTGATCTCAACGGCGATCTGGTCTATTCAGCAGGTGACAGTTACTATCTAAGCATGAGCGATGATCGGCACTGGGCAACATACGACGTTTGTTGGGCTGCGGATGATCTCTCCGTTCCGGCTACCGCAACCGTCGTAGAGGCACGCTTGTATGCACCATACACATGGGATAAGGCGGGCGTGATGCCTGATGAGATCAGCATGAGCTTCAACGGGGCTGCTCAAACCCGGGATGCGCATTACTGTGATGAGAAGATGCATGGCACCAGTTACCCATACGGAATACTCGTATACGATGTGACTGATGGCTTCAACGCAGGTGGCAACACCGCAAATCTCACCAACTCGCATTCTGGCGGCGGCAATGTATCCATGCGTGGCATGATGCTGATTGTGGTGTATGAAGATGCAAGTGAACCACGGCGTCAGATATCCTTAAACGAGGAGTTTGACCTGCTCTGTGGCAAATTATCCAAATGCACAACACCAGAGGAAGCGACCGCGTGGGCGCCGATTACAGGACTCACGATCGATCCGTCAACTGTGACAAGTGCCAGACTGATAACTTATGCACCCGGCGCCAGTCCGGATGAAGGAGAACTGATCTTTAACGGACAGGTCTGGACTGATGAGTGGAACGACAATGGCATCCACCAGATCGGGATCAGCGATCGAGTTGTAACCACCTATCTGAAATCAACCGGCAATGTTGTGGGATTCCAGAGCAGCGACGACTACATGGAAGCAAGCAATGCGATTCTCATTCTGGAAGAAGGCGATCCCTGGGTAGATTCGGATTCTGACGGCGTACCGGATTGCTGGGATCTTGAAGAGGACACGACTTCGGGCAGTCTCACCGATTCGGACGGTGTAGGATATCAAATCGGCGATGTCAACCAGGATGGTAAACTTACGAGCGAAGATGCGCTCTTGATCCTGCGGGCGATAACCGAAAACATCGGGCTGTGAATGCCCGGTGGCTTTTTTTATTTTTTCATTTTTTTTTGTTTTGCAGGATTCGAAATCCGGGCTGATCTGATCTGCATCGCCATAAACAGGAGTCATGCTTCCGGTTCTTTTGGGAAACATGATGTAGCACCTCCGAACCGGCGATTGCATGCTCGGGCGTTGCGTCTCTTCGCCGCCGGTGGATCGCGGAAGTGCAGACTGGGAAATCTATGTTCGGTTAAGCACCGCAAGCGATTTTCCTGGTTCTAACGTTTTCTGTGGTCGATAGCAGTAGCTCACCCCCCACGTTGTAGTAATCGTGGGCGCCACTCCTTCGTCTCTGCGACTTTCTCGTTAAATCAGAGGAACGCGAGGGCGCAAAGGCGCAAAGGTTAGAAACCACAGAATCCATCAGAATCAGCGATTTTCATAGTGCCCACACCCAATCACCATCTTTGCCGATCAATGTCACCATGCACAAAAGTAATCTCGTTCATTTAGCGTCAGTACTTTTAATCGATTATTGTGCGCTTTTGTGACTGTATCTTGGATAAAACAATGGATATAGGGGTACAGAGGGCACAAAAGGTAACAGAAAGATATAACAGATTTTATGATGAAATTTAGGGGTAATGGGAGATTGGGAGAACTCTGTGCGCTATGTGGCTAATTTTCTATAAAACATAATAATACATTTTATATACTTCTATTGGCTATGTGCTGATGACCCGTAAAGTGTCTACTGTCATCGGAATGTCCCTGTTTGTGGCATCTGGTTGAGTCTTAACCGAACACAGATGGAGTTCCCTTACATCCCCAGCTTCTTCATCATCTTCTGCACATTGAACCTGCCGCCACGCAAACCCTTCATCGCCTTCTGCATCATCCTGTAGTACTTCAAAAGCTCCCGCACATCCTCAACCGGCGAGCCTGAGCCGCGTGCGATCCTTCTGGTGCGCGAGGAATCAATGATCTTCGGATCGGTGAGTTCTATTTCGGTCATCGAGTCCATGATGACTTTGTACCGATCCATCTTGCCAGACGTCTCAGCATACATCTCATCCGGTATCTTCATGCTACCTAAGGGGAGCATCTGCATCACCTGTTTAAGGGGTCCCATCTTGTTCATCGCCTCGAGTTGCTGATACATCTCCTTGAGCGTGAACTTGCCCTGCATCATCTTCTCGATGTCGATCTCCTCAGTGAACGCCTCCTCAGCACGTTCGACCAGTGTCTTGATGTCACCCATGCCAAGAAGCTTCGATATGAACCTGTCGGTCTCGAACTTCTCCAGGTCATTGAGACCTTCGCCAACACCGATGAATGCTATTGGCGCCTGCGTCTCAGAGACTGCAGAGAGCGCACCGCCCCCTTTTGCCGTACCATCGAGCTTTGTTATGATTACGCCGGTTATTCCAATCGATTCATGGAACGCACGCGCTTGATCTCTTGCCTGCTGCCCGATCGCTGCATCCAGCACAAGCAACCTCTGATCCGGCTTTGCGATCGCGTTGATCCGCTCCATCTGCTCGATCAGATCGCGCTCAAGCGAATGTCTTCCCGCGGTGTCAATGATTTGCACATCGTACGACTTCAGTTCGCCTATGCCCCTCTCTGTAATTCCGATGGGATCGTCGGTGCGTTCCCCATAGAATGCGACGTTCAGACTGTCGCACGACATCTTCAACTGATCATACGCACCCGGACGATCGGTGTCCGCACAGATCACAGCGGGTTTCAGCCCTTTCCGCTGGAAGTACCGTGCCAGTTTCGCCGCGGTCGTGGTCTTTCCGCTGCCCTGAAGCCCGACCATCATAATCGTCTGTTTCGTGAGCATCTGCGGCGTATCCTTGCCGATTAGGTGCACGAGCTCGTCATACACAATCCTGATCACATGCTCCCTTGCTCCCGTGCCCGCAGGTGGTTTCTCGTCCAGCGCCCTCTCACGTATCCTCTTTGATAGCTCCATCACCTGCTTCACGTTGACATCCGATTGCAGAAGCGCACGCTGAATGTCCTTCACCATCACATCCACTGCATGTTTATCGATACGCCCCGCGCCTGCGATCTTCTTTATTGCACCCTGAAGCGAGTCTCCGAGTCTGTCAAGTACCATCGATACCATATCGGACTCGATGGTTATAAAGGCGTATGCAGGGATCTTTGACAATTAGCGTATGCCGGGCATCTCGTAGACGAATCCTGCCTGTGTGGCATTAAGTGCTTAGGGATCGCGAATGGTACGAATAAACGAATTACACGAATGTTAAAATGGAATACATTCGTGCCATTAGTCCAAACGCACAATTCGTGATAAAAATGGTGATAAGAATACCAAAATACGGCTAAAAATGCCCCGAAACAAATGCGGAGTGATTGTATAAGTGACCGATTTGACGAAGTTTTGAAACACTTGCACGCGAGATATCAGGAGGGTCGTATGCAGACAACAGAGTTAAGTACAAGCAATGCCTAATCTTTCTATTACGGTCACATACAGCGACGGTGGGTGTAAAAGGTGGATGATTCATCATGAAAGTTATGGTTGTGGATGACGAGCCGGATATCGTGGACTTGCTTTCACTGATGCTTGGCAGTCATGATTATGGCGTAATAACGGCGTACAGTGGTAACGAATGCCTCGAAAAACTGCAGGAGGGCAAGCCTGATCTGATTCTGCTGGACCTTGTCATGCCTGATATCGACGGTTGGGAGGTTCTGAGCAGGATCCGCCAGGATTCCCAGTTGAAAGCGATTCCTGTGGTCATCATCACGGCAAAACAACTGACGGCAGAGGTTGCGCAGAAAAAAGCGCCCTATTTAACTGAGTATCTTGTCAAACCAATCACAAATGAAGGGTTGATCTCGGTAATAGAGGACATCATATCGGCTTCAAAACAGCTTGAAGACTTCGTTTCTGCTGCAACGGATGCCGGTATCGATCAGGGTTTGATCGATAAGTATATACATGTCAACCAGCAGACCGAGGGGTATAAACGAATGTACACCTCGTTGGTGCAGATCTACACGAAGAAACGGCTCAAAAGAGATGAATCTGCGAAGAACACGATGAACAGCATCAAACGAGTGATCGATCTCAATGAGCGAAATCTCGCAAAACTTCGTGCGGAGATCGAGGAGAAGATCGCGGCCCGTTGATAAACTGATGCAAAGGATTTTATGCAATAGGTCTCGAATGCTGAATCATGGACGAACTTGAAGCGATCCGACAGAAGAAAATGGAGAGATTACAAACGATGACATCTGGTGAAGTACTGGTACTGAACGACGCAAATCTTGCAGAGACTGTGGAGAAACACCCGTTTGTTGTGGTGGACTGCTGGGCTGAATGGTGCGGACCCTGCAAGATGATTGCACCGATAATCGAGCAGCTTGCAAAAGAATATTCAGGCAGAATAACCTTTGCCAAACTGAACATCGACGAAAACATGAATACCGCTATGCAATATCAGATCAGCGCGATACCAACCATGATGGTATTCAGAGATGGTGGAATGGTGGGGCAGATCATTGGCGCGCTTCCGAAACCACATATCGAGCAGAAGTTGCAGGAATATATGTGATCTGGTTAAGAATCATCCGGATCACTTAATATCTGCAAGATCCGTTCTCCCCCATCCGGAAGCTGTTCTTTTGACTCCAGCGCGGCTCTGAATTCCTCAGCGGCTTCGTCGTGCCGCTCCAGCTTCTGGAGCAAGAAACCAAGGTTGGCGCGAGCCTTTGCAAATCCGGGTTCATAGTTTATCGCTTCCCTATACTCTCGTTCCGCTTCATCGAACTGTTTTGAGCGATACAGTATATTTCCAAGATCATGGTGGATCGCAGCCTTGTCATTCTTGATTCCGGCGACTCTGCATGCTTCTTCCGCTCTCCCGGTCAGAGCATACAGAAGCGCAATCTCGGTGGAGGAATCGGGTATTTCCGGTACCGGCATCTCCCCGTCTCCCACAGCCTCCTGTATTCCCGGTTCTGCATGTTCTTTCTCTTCTTCGAAGAATGAGATGCGCGGTCCGGCAAGATGCTCCGGATTATCCGAATGAACCTGCATGTCTTGCATGCCTATCGACTCCATCCCCCCAATACCGCCCGTTGTGACGTTGTTTCGCCATTCATCAACCTCTCGCTTCCACAGGTCAAGTTCACCCTTCCATCTGGCGATCTTCCAGATAGCCATGAGCGACACAATCGACATCGCCGCAATTCCCGCCCATATTATCAGATCGATTCCAAAAAGATCCATTATAGCACCTCTGCATAGTGTGTTGCTGCCTGCTTATATGCCTTCGTGTACGACGTCATAAGACGCTCCCAGACGGTTCCGTCATCCAGAATCGCTCGCAAGATCTGTTGCCTATTTTTTTGGTTGGGGACTCTATTCTTCAGATCTTCGCGTATTTCATCCTGTAATCTCGCCATTTCCGCATATTCCGGCGTGATGACCTCCTCGATCTGCTCTCTTGCGTATTTGGAGAGTGCAGGACTGCGGGCAAGCGTGGAGATTCCGATAGTGAGATCGCCGCGGGCAATTACCGACGGGACTATGACATCGCCGAGATCGTCCACCCGATTGACCATAACCCCGCACCGGCTCGCGATATTAGAGAGGTGTTCGTTGTAAGCGGAGTCGTCCGTTGCCGGTATCACAAGAAACGCATCTTTTATCAGATCCGCGAACTCGTTGTCTGTTAATTTCTTATCTGTTTTTATCCGCTCGATTTTGTTGGACTTCAGGAGTTTTTCTGTGAAACCGAAGCTCACGACAACCGTTCTCGCGTATTCACCAAACAACTCTGCTTTGCGTTCGCCAACCGAGCCGCCGCCGATGATCACCACAGTCCGGTTCTGAAGGTCGATTACGAGCGGGAGAAATTTTGGCATCGATACAGTAATTGGTCTTTATCTATTAGATGGTTGCCGCCCCTGGCTCAGGTGGTCGGGTGCCGTCAATTCTTGTGATCTGCGGCAGATGTGAACCATGATGCCGGACACACTCGCATAAATAAAATTATACAAAAAAAAGTACATGCTCAATAACTTGTGGTAGGACCTGGGGTGATGAAAACTCTCCATATTCGGGTGAGTTCCACATCCCAAAACCTTGCCATTTTTGTTCCTTTTTGTCACCCCGTCCTCAATGGACAATAGATAAGTGGCGCGCTGAATACGGCGCG
>JAYEFS010000487.1:0-6669 GCA_034658695.1 Methanobacteriota archaeon
GCGCAACTGGCACCGACACATGCAGAATCATGATAAACCCGCCAGAACCGCTCACCGCAGACGCGGGACCCGACCAGTGGGTTGGAGTCGGAGCCAGTTGCGCCGTCAACGTCAGTCACGGTCAGTTCCACGTCGTATGTGCCGTTAACACTGTAGTTGTGTGACACATACGGTGCATCCAGCACATCGCTCTCGTTCCCATCATCAAAGTCCCATTGCCAGCTCACAATTCCCCTGTGGATGCCGCCGGTTGGGTTGTCAGGATCGTATGAGCCTGAGCCGTTGAAGTGCACCCACACCTCGGCCCATGCCGTATTCTCGCAGAGTCCGTTGGTCTGGTCATCGCCAGCATCAGCTATTGGTGCCCTGTTTATCGATGCGTTGCCAAAGAGTCCTCCGAAGACCTCACCGCTCACAACCACCCGGTTTGAGGGGCAGTCTACGATTGTGACCCTGATGTCGTCGTCCTCTGTGAGGATGGTGGGCCATGTGTCCAGTACCAGTATCTTGCCCAGTGTCCACCGGTCAAAGTTTCCGATGCCGTTTTCTCTGAGCCCCCATCGGTTCGGGGCGTCCTCATCGAATGGGTCGAGGGTTGTGCTGTTAACACTCACGAGTACGCGCAGGTTTTCGCCTTCGATCGATTCGCCGCCCTGGTGCTTGAGGTGTATCTCATTCTGCCCTATATTCACAAGCCCGTTGACCTCGATGTGCGGAGGGTCAGCGTCTTTGTTCAGATATGAATATGTCGATACTGTGATCAGTCCGATTGCAACTATAACTACTCCGATAAGCATTATTTCGCCGACCAGTCCGGATACGGCGCGTTCGTCATTCAATATTCGTTTGTTCATGTGTCCCCACTCCTGTGATTAATGATTAGATGCTTGTAACCCTTCCATCGATTTCTATGTCCCGGATCTCCAGGCGAATGCTCCCGTTGAGCGTTATCTTGACGCTCGTATTATCTGAATTGTAGGCTGGTCTCGGTTTCATCCGAACCGGCGTCCTGCCCACGATCTGGTCGAAGTAATTTACCCATTCCCACAGATAGTTCCTGCAGAAGTTCTCGTCCCCTTCCGGCGCCTCGATTGTGATCTGTACGTCATTTGTGTTGATGCCTTCTGCAAGTGCGATGCTCTTCGCATAATCAAGCTCCAGTTGCAGTTCTTCGACATCGCTTCCACTGATCATCGGTATTCTGCCTTCGCTTGCCACAACTCTAACCATCGGTATTGTCATGCGAGCAGACTCATCTGTCACATTCTCGATTCGGATTGCAGGCGAAATTCTCATACTCGCATCCGGCGGCTGGCAGAGGAATACCGCGCCGTTCTGGTAGATGAACTTCTGATCAAGGAAGTAGCGGTTCATTGATTTGTATATCAGGGTGCCGTTGCTGGTTATCGAGTACTCCTTTCTGGTTAAATTATAATAATCCGTATAGTACCAGCCATTGACACCAGTGCTGTTCGTTATCGTGAGATTGTATGGGATCTCCGTATCGCTCAAGACCTTGCTGAACCCATAACAGGGATTCAGAAGATCTATTTTATATCCCGGACCTGATGAAGTCAGGTCGATATCCCTATTTATCTCCATCTTATCGGTTATTTTATCGTCGTCGCCCCGTGTGGTTATAGTCAGTTTGTCGCTAGTATAGTTGATCCCCGCGCCTCCGCTCTGGTTTCCCTGTCTTGTCAAATTGATGTATATCCAGCTATTGTTTGCCGTTTCCCAGAGATGGATGTCAAAGACCGATATTTCGGATACGTTGATGATATTCAAGCCGTCGTCCGTGAAATTGTGAAATAGTGTGCCGTTCCTCGTGGTATTCACCCTCCAGACATTCGCCTCCACTCTGAAGTTCCCTTCACGCGGCACTGCGCCGATTGTGCCCCACGACTTCCCGGGAGCCATGAGCGGCATATCGCCAACGCCAAGCTTGATTCTCTGCTTGCTCACGGTATCAGTGTCGTTGGCAAGCACAAGAGTATCGATACGGCTGGAAACCGTTGAGAAATCAACAAACACATCGCGCAGATGTCTTGCCTCGTCATCCGCACCCCACGATGGAACATAATGGACCTCAATGAATGCAATACATAACACAAGCAGTCCGAGAAGCAATGTGGCGCCAACAACGGTTGAAACCGCGTTGTTGTCGTAAAAGATCCCGCCGGAACCCCCCTGCTCATGTGTCGATCTATATTTCATCTTCAGGTACCCCGCAGGTTAGTCTCTCCTGAGCGATCTCCCGGATCAGCCCGGATGTGATAGATACGATGCTTCCGCCGCTTGTCATTCGTTTCGTCATGTTCCCCCTAACTCCCGCCTATATGATGTTGCTGATTCTGCCTTCGACATCCAGGTCCCTGACCTCCAGGTGGATGTTTCCGGTGAGTGTTATTGTGATGTTATCCCAGTTGGTTGCATTTGTCGGGTTCGCATCAACCCCGGTCCCGTTCACTGCTGCATCAAAGTAATCTGCCCATTCCAGTAGATAATTCTTGCGGAATTCCAGGTCATCCGCCGGGACCGGGGGCGCGATCAGGATGGATACCTCATCCGTGTTGTTGCCGTCTGCAAATGAGCTGCGGTTCATGTGATTAAGCTCCAGTTGCAGTTCCTCAACCCCACTCCCACTGACCATCGGTATTCGGTATCTGCCAACGCCAAGAGAGACCATCGGTATCATCACGCGTGTGTAATTTTTCACGTCCTCGATTGTGATTCCGGGTGCGACCCTCATGCCCACATTCGGCGGCTGGCAGAGGAATACCGCGCCGTTCTGGTAGATGAACCGCTGGTTTATGAACTGGCGGTTCCTTGATTCGTATATCATGGTGCCGTTTGTGGTCTCTGTGTACGGCTCCAGGGTTCTGTTGTATTCATTATAATATATCATGGGGTGAATATAGCTACCATTCAGTGATGTGCCGTTAGCTATCGTGACATTGTACGGAACGCCCGCATCGCCCAAGACCTTGCAAAATCCATATCGTGGATTCAAGAGATCTATTCTGTAATTACGGATCACTAAACCGTCAGCACTTATTGGCAAATCCTCAATTACTGCGAAGTTATCACCGTTCCAGACAGATATGTTGAGGTGCGTCTTGTCTTCGGTCTTGATCTCTGCCCGCCCGCTCTGGTTCCCCTGATGCGTGAGATCAATTGACAGATATCCGGCTGACGATGAATCGTAGTATTCAATCTCACCGATATAAATATAAAACGCCGACACGCTGGATACATTTGTGATGTTCACAGATCCATTCTCGAGACTGTGGGGGGGCGTGTTGTTCCTGCTGATATTCACGTTCCAGACATCCGCGGTCACCGTAAAGCTCCCATCATCCGGCACAACACCAAGCGTGCCATACGACCCCCCTGGAGCCACGATCGGGGTTCCGCCGCTGCCAAGCTTGATTCTCTGCTGGCTCACAGTGATGCTGCCATTGGCGAGTACGAGGTTATCGATGTTGCCCGGAATCAATGAAAAATCAACAAAGACATCACGCGCATGTCGTGACTCGACATCCTCTGTCCATGACGGGACATACTGCACCTTGACAAACGCGACGATCGTTATGAGCAGCCCGAGGATCAGCATAAAGCTCACAACGGTTGAGATTGCACTGTTGTCAGAAAACATCCCGTGCACCCCCTCGCGGCTCATTAAATGATCACCATTCCGTTTTCGCATATATCATAAGTCATAATGTCCCTTGAGTGGTTCGTTCTCCGCATCTTTGTAATCTCAATGGATAATCTAACAGCCTTTTCATTTGTGCGTCGGTAGTAGTTCATAAACAAGACGCCGTCCGTCACGTATTCGATCATCCCGAATCGTGATGCATGCGGGTTCGATTTATCGGTCTCCGATGTGACTATGGATGTTGCCCCGCTGGCTTTCATGATCTGGCTGAGATCGTATACGATCATCCTTCGTTCGTTCTCGTTCTCGAACAACATCTCAAAAAGCGTTATTGAGTCAAATACGCATCGTTTTGCACCGAATGCCTCGAAAAGCCGCGGAAGTTCGCTGCGTATCCTGAGAAGTGATGTTTTGATATCAATTGCGTTCAGTTTCATCAACAACAACTTCTCTTCCTCGACATATCTATTGAAATCCCACCCGAATTCCACGGCAGTCGCGATCAGGCGCTCTTCGTCATCATCGAGGCTGATAAAGATGCCGGTCTCGCCGTTTTTCAGCCCCTCATAGAGAAATTGCATCCCTATTGTGGACTTTCCAGTTCCAAATGTCCCTATGACTGCGGTGATGCTGTTCTTCGGGAGTCCGCCCTGCAGTTTATCATCCAGCCCATTTACGCCGATTTTGACCCGCTCCATACTTACCCATCACCCATTACCCATTGCCCGGTACCTATCATCCATGCCACCCAACCTGTTTGACCTTTGATATCGCAAAACCATATTCTGTTGTGACCGATGTCTCGAATTTCACAAGATTCGCCATCTCAAGTTGCGGCAGAAGCCCTCTGAATTTCTTGACGTGCATCACTCGCTGTCGTTTGGCTGCGCCGAAGTCGTCCCATTCGAATATGAGGACTCCGTCGGCACAGTCTGCGATCTGCTCCTGCTTATGCATGTCAACGATATCTGTTGTGAGCAGCGCGTACACCATCCCGTTCCATTTTTTCGACACTCTCTGGAGACCGCGGAAGAAGGATATCACATCTGACCATTCCGTAGAATTACCCGGACTCGCGCAGTACTCGGCGAGCGCGGTTATCGAATCGATGACAATCACGCTGTTGGGGGCATTTTCATCCAGATATTCCACCAGATCATTAATCAAATCCTTTTCATATCTCATCTCCTTTAAAGAATCGAAAGATACTGCAGATTCGGTTATCCACCCGGTTGGTATCGATGATCTACTGAAATATTCCTCTGAAAAGTCTTTAAATTCTATTCTATCAGCTATTCCGCACAAATCCTCTGGGAAGCACCGTGATATCTCGTCATGCACATCTTCCCAATTTCTCGTGAGTGACATGTAACAGATCTTATCCGGAACCATGGCGTTTTCAAAAGATTCTAACGGATGTCCGTTTTGTTGCGTTTCCAGCAGTGATAGTACAGACGTGTATGCGAAATCACTGTTTCCGGCACCGATCTCACCGAGCAGCACAACGAACGACCCTGTCGGAAACCCGCCTTTCAGTACAGAGTCCAGCGAGATAATCCCGGTCGGTATTGTGCCGGGTCGTATGTTATCCATCGTTCCCATTTACCGATTCTCTCCCAACTATTAATCGGTCTGCAACATACAAAAAGCTTTTTACATATACCGTGCACTTATCAATTATGGGAAGTAGTGAACTTATGGGGCAGATAAGAGAGATCATCAACACAAAGGAGGTTGCGTATGATCTCGAAGCTTACGATCCGGAGTTGCATGGCAATCTTGTCGATGACCGGATCCCTGACGGATATACCGAGGTTGACCGATACTGGGTGGATGAGCATTACGAGCTTGTGCAGGTTCTCTACGATATCGCGAAGAAGGTCCCGGTGTATCATGTGCTTGAACCCGCACTGACACCATTCGAGATGCGGTTGCTCGGGCGGTTGTACGAGGATCTTTCTGACGTGCTGACGCTCGATGACATCGATCTGGGGGGGCATACCGGCGGAAAGATCGCTGAAGAGTTCGGCGAACCGGCTGGTTATGTGGGCAGTGGTAGTGGCGACAGTGATGGTAGTGATGATGTTGTTGATAGTGCTATTGATGGCAGTGGCAATGACGACATCAGAGCGATTGATGAAGACGACGCTGAACAGTTAGAGAAGCAGATCGACGAACGGTTCGAGAAGCAGGAGGACGAAAATGGACAGAGTGGCGATACTATCAAAAGCCGCGTTTTGCGAAGAAAAGCGATGGAACTGCTTGGTTACTACTCAATAGACCTGAACCCGCACTCCGTACACAAGATCCTCCATTTTCTTGAGAGAAATTACGTGGGTTACGGGAAGCTGGATGCGATGCTCAGGGATTCGCATATTGAGGATATATCCTGTGACGGTGTTGGTGTTCCCGTATTCATATATCACAATGTGCATAAAAACATCGAGACGAATGTGACGTTCGGCGAAGAATACCTGAACTCATTTGTGATCCAGCTCGCGCAGCGGGGCGGCAAACATATCTCAATAGGCAGCCCGATGGTCAACGCAACGCTTCCGGACGGGTCCCGACTCCAGGCAACGCTTGGCAAGGAAGTGACCACCCGTGGCAGTTCATTTACAATTCGAAGGTTCAAGGAAGACCCGTTCACCCCTGTTGACATGCTCAACTTCAAGACGTGTTCAAGCGAGATGCTCGCGTATCTGTGGCTCGCAATCGAGAACAACAAGAGCATGATCCTTGCGGGCGGCACAGCATCCGGAAAGACCTCCACATTAAACGCGGTATCCATGTTCATACCGCCGATAGCAAAGGTCGTCTCAATCGAGGACACAAGAGAACTGACCCTGCACCACGAGAACTGGATCGCAGGCGTAACCCGAGAAGCGATCATCGCCCATGAGGGCGTGGGCGAGATCAGCATGTTCGAACTACTCAAAGCCGCACTCAGGCAGCGCCCCGAATACATCCTTGTAGGCGAGGTGCGCGGCGCAGAAGCACTCACCCTC
>JAYEFS010000488.1:0-6656 GCA_034658695.1 Methanobacteriota archaeon
ACTCCATCGACCTCTTCGGTCCCTTCGTCCTTGTACGACGGCAGCATCTCGAGCACCTTGCCCTTCACAAAGATCGTGCCGCTCTTCATCTCGCCGCCTGGAAGCGTTGTATCACCCTCGATTGTGATAGTCCCGCTCCAGTTCAGGACTCCTGGAAGCAGCCTGGCGTTGCCCTTCACAAGGATCTCGCCGCCGCACATGTGTTCGCCAAGGAAGTCGAGCACATCGCCCTCGATTGTGAGCTTTCCGCCACGCATCCCGCAGGTCTCGCCGCGGTATCCGCCGCCTGCGTAGTATGCTGCATTGCCCTTCACAAGGATCTCGCCGCCAGTCATCTCGCGTCCGACCCATGAGTCGGCGTTGCCCTCAACTGTTATCGATCCGCCGCTCATCCGCGCTCCGCAGCGCATATCGACACCACCCTTAACGACGATCTCGCCAGCGGTCATCGCCTCGCCGATCCTCTTGACCCGCGGCACATCACCCTCGATCACAATCTTCGTCTCCGCAGCATCTCCGGATCCATCGACCGCAACATCAAAGATGTCTGCAAGCGTGATCTCTTCGTTTCCTTCCCACGCTCCGATCGCTCCGATCTCGAGAGCGCTCTTTCCTGCGAATGTGTCTGGTGTGATGTTCTCTGCTTCTATTGAGATTGTCGGGCTTCTATTTGGTGTGAGTGTTACTGTCTGCATCTATGCCACCTCCGGTCTGATCTCAACAGGACGCGGTAGGTATGCATCCTCGACCATGTAGTTTGAGAGCTGGATGCTGTAGTATTTCTTGAACCGCTCTTCGAGGTCGGTCATCAGCCGGTCCTTCTCTGCCTGTGCAATGCCGTTTTCGTAGGCGTTGACCCAGTAGACCTTGCCCTTTGGTGTTGCTGTGATCTCGCCGTCTCGAACAACGATCTCGCCGCCCTTGATTGTGTACTTCGCAAAGCTCAGGGCTTTCTTGACCTTCTCGTGCTCAACCGACGGATCGACCTTGTCTGGCTGGATATCGTAGATTGCGACATCGGCATCTGCTCCGACACCGAGATGTCCCTTATCATCGAGTCCGAGCATCTTTGCAGACATTGCACGGGTCATCGTTGCAATTTCGCCCCAGCCCAGTTCCCTGTCGATGTTCGGAAGGCTTATGCGGTCCATTGTCATGTCCGGGAAGCCCTTGAGGATCTCCTGCCGCTTCTTATCACTCATCAGGAGTACCTGTCCCTCCGGATAGTTCACGAATGCGCCGCCGTTCGGGTTGTCTGTTGTGAACATTACCTTCCACGGGTCTTTCACGAGCAGTGCCAGTTCGAGTCCGATCGACCACATCGTTGCGTGTGCGAAATGCTGGGACGTGTACGAGAGTGGCACAATACCGCCTGCGTCCTCGAGTTCCTGATCGTAGTTGCTCCACTTTGCATCAAACATCCGTGCGTTCCGGTACTCAGTCGGACCGTCTGCGGTCATCGTCATAGCAGGACCAAAGATCAACTGTCCCATGTCAAATGTGAGGTGGTCGTGCTTGTTGATGTAGTCAGCAACGTCCGGCGCCCCTGATGCAAAGTCCATCCACGATGTGCCTGTGTACGCATTGAACTGAACATGCGTGACATGCATGACCTGACGGTCCTTCTTGGTCTTCACCTTCTCAAGGAGCTTCATTGTGTCAAGCGTTGTCGAGATGTTTCCGGGCATCCCAAGGTTGTTGCAGTGGACGTGAATCGAGTGCGGAAGATTCAGGGCTTCGTTTGCCTCGGCAAGCCCGATGAGTATGTCTGCGGGCGTGACATCGAAGTCAACCACCTTGTCGTCGAGCCCTGATACGTTCTTACCCCATGTCCAGCTCGATCCGCCGCCAGGGTTCACGACCTTGACGCCGTATCCGCGGGCTGCCAGGAGTACCCATGCCATGTACGCCTTCAGTTTCTCGGGGTCTTTGTCCTGTATGTACTGCATGACCTGCCAGTTGCTACCCATCAGAACCAGCCCGAGCTTGTCAAGGATCGGAATCTCCTCAAACTCCTCGTGCATGTGCCGCGCCATCATCGGTGTTATCGCTGCCTCAGCGATCGAGGTGTATCCGAGTTTTGCGTACCTGTACCCGATTGCATACGTGTTCGGAGTGTTGTATCCGACCTGTGGGCGCAAGAGTTTTGTTCTTGGCTCCTCTCCTGAGAGCCCTGGTATCGGCGCATATCGCATGTCGTGTGGGCTCATGACTCGTGCAGTATTGATCTTGCCTGCGCAGTGTGTGTGTCCGTCAACGCCGCCTGCCATCACAACGCAGCCCTCGGCATCAACGATCTTTGCACCGGCACCAACGTTCTCAACGATCTTGCTGTCTTTTATGCAGATCTCGTTCTTCTCGCCATCGATGCCATTTTTCGGATCGTATACGACACCGTTCTTGATAATCATCTCTGCCATTTCATGCACCTCCCGTCGTTCCTTCCGCGCCTTTCAGTTCACGGACCTTTGCTATCATCTCTGTCAGAATCTCCTCATCGGTCTTGAACGTAGTCTCGACCAGCTTCTTCATCCTGATCGGCTGGCAGTCCATCCGGTATGCGGTTCCGTCGCATTCGACACCAGCGATTGCCGCCGGGATCACGACGTCAGAGAACTCGGTTGTCGGGTTTGCATACCCATCGACCTGTATCGCAGGGATATTGAAGAGGTGTTTTATCGATTCCTGTGGGAAGTGCGCTCCGGGATCTGCTGCACCGGTTATGAACGCATCCACTTCTCTTCGCATAAGAACATCGTTTGTTCCGGTCTCGCCCGGGTTGTAGTACGGATACCCGCGTGAGAAGTCGATTGCCATCGGAAAACCGGTCTCCCATGATGCAACCTGACCGAACCCGGTCACATTGTAGTGCCCGCGCATTCCGATCATCACGAACTTGGTGATCTGGTTCAGGTCAGATATGAGTGATGACACGTTGTCGCCGCTCTTGTACCTGCCCCTCGTCTGGGTGATGCCCATTCCGAAGTATATGATTCCGAACTTTGCAGCCTTGCACATCTCAGCCAGTTCCAGCACTTTTGCCTTCGGAAGTCCTGCGATCTCGTCAGGCAGAACATCTTCGTGCCCGTTAACGATTGCCCGCAGAGCCTCAATCAGGACGTAGTCAGTGCCTGGTTTGAGCTGCATGAGGAGATCCGCCTTCTTTGCGGTATCGGTGTTCCTGGGATCGACAACGACCATTTTCTTGTCCTTCTTTCCGTTCGGTGTGAATGCCCCCTTCGCCATCGTTGAGTAGCGCGTCTGGTGCCTCGGGTGGGCGTGCACAGGATTGCATCCCCAGAAGATGATCAGGTCTGCGTAGTTCTTTGCCGTACCAAGCGAGCATGACGGCGCACCCTTCTCCTGAGCAGCAAGCGCACTTGGTCCGTGACAGACGTTTGCTGTGCTGTCGATGAGCGATCCGGTCTCTTCTGCAAGAAGAATCGCCTTTTCAATCGCTTCGCACGATGTTGAGCACCATCCGTAGGACATCGGTCGCTTTGCTGCGACAAGTATCTCAGCAGCCTTCGTTATCGCTTCGTCATACGAGCATTCCTTGAGTTCTCCATTCTCTCGGATCATCGGCTTCTCGATTCGCTCGTGCAGAAACGGTCCCATCGTCTTTGCCCGCCCGAGCTTGCACGCCTTTCCCACCTTTGTGATCTTGTTGTCCTCAACTGTTGCCTCGAGGTCATCACAGAGACAGCCGCAAAGCGTGCATACCACGTCTTTTATTACTGGCATATCGTTTTCCTCCCTTCTTACTCCTTGTACGTTGCCATCAGTTCCTTCATGGAAAGCGTCGGATCCGTGGTCGACTCAACCGTTGCGGAGATGCCCTTGAACCCGGGCATTCCGCAGCCACAAGTGTCCGGATCGACGATAGCATTTGCCCACGGTCCCATCGGGATGAACACTATGTCATCCGGGAGCCGTTTATCAATCTTTGCAGGTACCACAACTGTTCCGTGGGCGGTTGCCACCTTCACATTTTGGTCGACCGATACTCCGAGCGCTTCGAGATTGCCTTCGTTCAACTCACAGTATGCAGCCGCATCAAAATAAGCCTGTGAAGTCTTCTCTTCGAGAGTAGCGCCCTGATCAATCGTCCTTCCCGATATCAGTATTGTTTCTATCATGCGTACACCCTCATGTACTTTTAAGGTTGTACGAGAACTATGCGTATATCAATAAAAGGGTTTGTGTGTCACAGTGTCCACCGATTGCGATTTTGTTTGATCTTTGTGTCAGGTAAATGTAAATTGATTGACCTTGCTACTTCAGAAATGGTCTGAAACGTTCGTTGGACGAGAACATCGCGACACTAAAAGGACAAAAAAACATCTCCGGCGGGTGGGTCATGCAAAAGGTGGGTACCGAACATATCAGGAAACGTAACTACACAGGTACCTGAAACAATATCCTGCGACTTCGCTATACCGGCACTGCTTGACCCGGAACACAACCTGAACCAAACCAGGAATTTAACTGCCCCCTTCTTAATCAGCGGTTATTTTTCTTGCCAGAAAGTACCGGATCGCAATCATGCGACCGATTAGCATACCTACATAGTTACCAGGAAACCCGATTAAATAGCCCTCAAGCTCATTTTTAAACCGGTCAGCAATTATCCAAAATAGCGTGTGGCATCGTTAAGTTTAAGTAAAATAACAATGATTGACATTTTACATTGGACAAGTAGTTATCATTTAAACATGATGGCTTCCAAAACACAGGAGTTCCCACAATGGACGAGATCATCAAACAGATCACAGACCCGGAACTGCTCTCTCAGATAGAACTGGTGGTCCCGTTCCATGGATACCTTGCTACAGGCGCATTCATCGGCATTCAGATGTTTAACATCGCAAAACGTGCGCTTGGGTTTCATGATGGAGAGCACATATATGTGACCTGCGAGACTTACAACTGCATCCCTGACGCTTTTCAGATCCTCGCGAGCGCAACCATTGGAAACAATGGGATGCGGATCGTGGACTTTGGAAAGATGGCGGTTGTGGTGAACCGGCAAGTTCCAACGGGGGTGACGTCTGCGCGTGGGATCAGGATATATCTCGACCCCGCTAAGACAGAAAAATACCCGAAGCTGCACGCATGGTACACGAATACCGAAAAGGTCCCTCATGAGGAGGTGATCCCTGAACTCCTGAAAGCTGGAGAGGACGTGTACAGCTACGAAACGATCGATATTACAATTCCTGTAAAGCCTACCAAGTGCGTAAAAGTGTGTGAACAGTGCGGCGAATCCTTTGTTTGTCATGGTGTGGAGGTTCTCTGCGGGGCATGCACAGATACGTGATTATGGAGGGACTATATGAACGAATTAATATTTCAGACGAAAGATGACAAGCAGCTGGTGTATATCCCGGAGAAGTGTATAGGCTGCGGGACGTGCATCCTGACTTGTACGAAAGACTCTCTTAGGATCGGCTCGGTGGGAGCTGTTGCAAGGGGTCTTGTTAATCAGGACTTTCTGGAGAGTGTTCCGGATACCTGCATCGTGTGCTCAATGTGTGCCAAGGTCTGCCCGACCGGCGCACTGGAGATAAGAGTGGCTGGCGAGCCTGCGAAGGACGAGACCTATCTTTGCGGGGCTATAAAGCCAACGACTGTCAGCGACGACTGTGTGCACTGCGGTCTCTGCGAGGAGGTCTGCCCGCAGGATGCAATCACGGTTACGCGGCGGCTTGCAAACGACAGCAGTACCGGAATCGTCGGCGAGACCACAATCAACAACGAGGGCTGCATTCACTGCGGCTGGTGCGAAGCGGTCTGTCCGGTCGGTGCGATCACTGTGGAGAAGCCTTTTGCAGGCGAGTGGAAGATGGACGAAGACCTCTGCCAGACATGTCTTGCCTGCGTGGATGTGTGTCCGTGTGACGCACTCTTTACCCGCGACTGGGGACTGGGCGAGAGGGTCGAGAAGATCACCCAACGCCCGAATGCGTGCATCTATTGTGGTGCGTGTGCAGTCTCCTGTCCGACAGATGCTATAACCGTGACAAAGAGCGCGATTCTTCCGGAGATGGCTAAGAAGAAGCCGTTTGAGAAGAAGCTTCTGAATGTTCCTACGCCAAAACCGGTGCGGAGATCTGTTCTGGCAACGGACGATTATGCATGCCTCGGATGCGGAAACTGCGTCATAGTCTGTCCTGTCAACGCTCAATCAGACCCGTTCCTTGCCGCAGGGCATTTGAACGAACTGGACGGAAAACCGCTTCTTGAGATTGTGAACGGCACTGTTACGGTGTACGATCAGGATCTCTGCGGAGGATGCGGCGCATGTGCCATGATCTGTCCTGTGGACGCTATATGGCTTGAGAAAAAGGAGGCGTGAATCATGTCAAATGGTAATGGAAACGGAACAATCGCAATCAAGAATGGTTACGTCTTTGACCCGCTAAACGAGATCGACGGGGAGGCGATGGATGTCTTTATCAAGAACGGCAAGGTTGTGCGAGAACTGACCGATTCCGAGATTGCAGACGCGAAAGCGATCGATGCGAAGGGCATGACTGTTATGCCAGGCGGCGTTGACTCACACTCCCACATTGCAGGAGCGAAGGTCAACGGCGGACGGATGATGCGTCCTGAGGACAGTTACAAGTGGAACCGGAAGAAGACTCCGCTTACTC